>NZ_JBXWSJ010000035.1:0-48323 GCF_059613365.1 Ruegeria sp. BHSA163 | reverse complement strand
CTGCGCGAATACGCCGATTTGGTGACTGAAATGACCGAAGAAAAGCACCCGTTCCAAGCCGGTATCAAAGCGCAACGTGGTGTTGATTTCTAAAATCCCAAGCGCTTAGGCATCTACTTCGACGCTGCTTTAAAGGTCGTCAGGTGTTTGCACTGACATCTGCGATTCAAACAAATAGCGAATTGATTTGCGTTGTCGAGCAACACCGAGGGTCTGGTTTGTGCCCCATCGGTTTTCTGCTTGGATCATGCAATTTGGATGCTCGACATAAGCGCAATAGTCGTCGTCGCATCCTGTGCATCCGCAGGCAGAAGCAGCGTCATGCCTTGCTAGGATTTCGCCAAACGGATCGATCATTTTCCAACCTTTTCCCGCCTGCCTGCATAATACCATGAATTTTGGTTCGCTTACAAAGCGCTAACTCTGCCTTAGTGAGATGCTATGTTCGTCGGGATCAGGAGCGGACCAGCTTTTCGTAATCCTCGGCGATCTCGCGGGTTAGATCTCCAACTTCGAAAGTGTAATCACCGATTTGACCCACTGGTGTGACTTCAGCCGCAGTTCCGGTTAACCAACATTGCTCAAAGTCAGCCATCTCTTCGGGTTCGATGCGGCGCTCATGTACAGTTATGCCCTTGTCTTTCAACATTTGGATCACCGTTTTACGGGTGATCCCGTTAAGAAAACAATCGGCTAATGGCGTGTGAACCTCGCCATCTTTGACGAAGAAAACATTTGCCCCTGTCGCCTCGGCTACATAACCGCGCCAATCCATGAATAACGCGTCCGAGCATCCCTTTGCTTCGGCCTTATGCTTGGAGATTGTACAAATCATGTAAAGGCCTGCAGCCTTGGCGTGAACCGGTATTGTCTCAGGACTGGGGCGTTTCCATTCGGCGATGTCTAACTTGGCACCCTTCATTTTGGCGTCGCCATAATAGGCTCCCCAAGGCCAGACTGCGATCGCCATTCGCACCGGGTTTTTAGCCGATGCCACACCCATGTCTTCGCCGGAACCGCGCCAAACCAGTGCTCGAACGTATGCGTCCTGCAGGCCGCTGGTCTTCAAGGCTTCTTCCTTCGCAGCCTCAATCTGATCGACTGAATATGGCATGGGCATATCGAGCGCTTCGGCAGAAGCAACGAGCCGCTCGGAATGTTCCCGGCTTTTGAAAATTTTGCCGTTATAAGCGCGTTCGCCCTCAAAAACAGATGAGGCATAGTGCATCGCATGCGTAAGGATGTGGACATTGGCATCCCGCCAAGGCACCATTTTTCCATCCATCCAAATGAAACCGTCACGGTCATCATATCCCGCCATGCCAACCTCCTGAATATCGCCAATTTTGCGATTGTTGCGCTATTTAAGTCCGGATCGGACATAAAGTTGCTCAAAAATTGCGATTCGATACCTGCCCACCCTTGGAATGTCAATAACGCTGACATAAAGTCAAACCGTGTAACGAATGAGGCGTGATATGTCTGAGATCCGGCCTGCTCCGGTCTTTGGGGGCGAAAGCTTGCTGTTTTTGACGGACGAGCAACTGCGGCAAGGGATTGAGGCAATGTTCTTTGCATATCGCGGTTTCACAGCGGATCCTGATCGCATTCTGGCACAAATGGCATATGGCCGCGCTCATCACAGGGCGATCCATTTTATCAACCGCGCACCTGGAACGACCGTTAACAATCTGCTCGCGATTTTAGGTGTCACGAAGCAGTCTCTGAATCGTGTGTTGCGCACTTTGATCGAGGACGGTTTGGTCGAAAGCCGCGTGGGGACGATTGACAAACGAGAGAGGCATCTTTTTTTAACGGAAAATGGTGAAGCGCTTGAAACCAGATTGTCAGATGCGCAGCGGGCGCGCATGCGGGCGGCTTACAAAGATGCTGGCCCCGAAGCCGTGGCTGGATTTCGCAAGGTGCTTGAGGCAATGATGGATGCTGATATGCGTCACTCGTACACAAAACTGCGGGATACAACTTCATGAGCGATATGGACGCCCATCTTCTGATTGTCGATGATGACGAGCGTATTCGGGACTTGCTCAAGAAATTCCTGATGCGCAGCGGGTTTCTGGTGACTTCGGCCCGTGACGCAGCTCATGCGCGCAGGGTTCTTTCTGGGCTTGATTTCGATTTGATCGTTCTGGACGTGATGATGCCCGGAGAAGACGGTGTCAGCCTGACCCGCGTTCTACGCGAGACTCACACGACACCGATTTTGCTGTTGACGGCCAAGGGCGAAACCGAACACCGAATTGCCGGGTTGGAGGCTGGCGCTGATGACTATCTGGCAAAGCCGTTCGAGCCCAAGGAGCTGCTTTTGCGGATCAACGCGATTCTGCGGCGTATGCCGGAAACGACCGCCCAGGATGCCATAGCCAAAATTCTGCATCTGGGGCCGATCCGGTACGACATTGAGCGTGGCGAAATGTGGAAGGGCGAAGACCCGGTGCGACTGACCGCGACAGAGAGCCAGTTGATGAAAATTTTCTCAGCACAGCCGGGTGAGCCGATTAGTCGAGCCAAGTTGGTCGAAGATCTTGGTCGTGACAAAGGGCAGGCGCAGGAGCGTGCGGTCGACGTACAGATTACACGCTTGCGTCGTAAGATCGAACAGGATCCAAAACAACCCCGCTATCTGCAAACCGTCAGAGGTGCGGGTTACATGTTGGCTCCGGACTGATGTTACCGAATGGCGTATTCCGCCTTATAGAGGGGGATATTTGATGGCGACGGCTCTTCTGACCCACGCCGATTGTCTTGATCACGTGACTCCAAATGGGCATCCGGAACGAGTGGCGAGGTTGGAACATATCTTGCTCGCATTGGAACCGCTAGATCTGAAGCGGGTAACCGCGCCATTGGCTGCCGACGACGACCTTCTAAGGGTGCATCCTGCCAACTACATCGCCGATATCCGCGACAGTCGGCCAATCGAAGGGTTCAAGCAAATCGATGGTGATACGTTCATGTCTCCGGGATCGGTCGATGCTGCCTACCGCGCGGCTGGCGCGGCGGTACGAGCGGTTGATATGGTTGTGCGCGGTGAGGTCTCGAATGCGTTTTGCGCTGTTCGACCACCCGGGCACCATGCCGAAACAGAGACCGCCATGGGATTTTGTCTGTTTGGAAACGCCGCACTTGCCGCCAAACACGCGCTGGATCACCATGGGTTGTCCAGAGTGGCAGTATTTGATTTTGACGTGCATCACGGAAATGGAACGCAAGAACTCCTGTGGGATGAAAGGCGCGCACTGGTAATAACTAGTCAGCAGATGCCATTGTGGCCCGGCTCTGGGCGTCCAGACGAAACTGGCGCTTATGAAACAGTGCTGAATATTCCACTGCCGCCTGGTTCGGGTGGAACAGAGATGCGATCAGCTTACGAGGCCCAGGCATTCCCTCGCCTACGCGCCTTTAGACCGGAGTTGATCATCATTTCTGCTGGTTTCGACGCTCATCAGGATGATCCTTTAGCAAGTTTGAATTGGACGACCAGCGATTTCGCGTGGATCACAGGTGAATTGTGCAAAATCGCAAATGAAATGTGTGATGGTCGTATCGTCTCGACTCTGGAAGGCGGGTATGATCTGAACGCACTGTCCGAGGCAACACGCGCCCACGTGGAAGAATTAATGAAGGCAGCACGATGACCGATACCCCAGTTGATCAGATGACTTTCGAACAGGCGATGAAAGAGCTTGAAACTGTGGTGGGTCAGTTGGAACGCGGTGACGTGGCTTTGGATCAGTCCATTGCTCTCTACGAACGCGGGGCGCAACTGAAGAAGCGCTGCGAAGACGAGTTGAAGCGGGCCGAGGAAAAAGTAGCTGCGATTACTCTGGATGCTGACGGCCAACCAACCGGAACAACACCTGTCGAAAGTCAGTGAATGTTTCGCGAAAGACTGGCGCAGGATGCAGCGCGCATTCAAGAGCATTTCGATCTTGTGTTAGGTGCTCTGGACGACTTAGATGTGACCCGGGCGATGGCTTACGCCACAAAGGGTGGTAAGCGACTGCGGGGTTTTTTGGTTATGGAGAGCGCCAGACTGCACGCTGTTGACCCTGTGCAGGCAATTTGGCCCGCAACCGGGATCGAAGCACTTCACGCCTACTCGCTAGTTCATGACGATTTACCGTGTATGGACGACGACGATTTGCGACGTGGGCGACCGACATTGCACGTTAAGTGGAATGAGGGCGCGGCTGTTCTGGCAGGCGATGCCCTGCAGACGCTGGCGTTCGAATTATGCACGCGTCCAGAAGTTGGAAATCCTGAAATTCGGGCGGAACTGGCTCTGACGCTGGCAAAGGCGAGCGGTGCCGAAGGGATGGTATTAGGCCAAGCATTGGATATTGCAGCGGAAACAGCACAGGATCCGCTGACCTTGGATGATATCACAAGATTGCAGACTGGTAAGACTGGCGCGTTGATCGAATGGTCGGCATGTGCAGGTGCCAGGCTGGCTCAGACTGATCCAGAACCCCTGCGCCGATATGCCCACGCCCTTGGCCTTGCCTTTCAAATTGCCGACGACATCTTGGATGTGGAGGGTGACGCCGAAAAGGCCGGAAAGCGTCTGCAAAAGGATGTCGAAGCTGGCAAGGCTACGTTCGTCTCGCTTCTTGGACTAGATGGTGCCAAATCCCGCGCTGCAGATCTGGTTGATCAGGCTTGCGCGGCGCTAGAAGGGTACGGTTCTGGCGCTGAAACCTTGAACGCAGCCGCCCGCTTCGTTATTGCCCGGGACAGCTAAGCCGCAAGGAACGCTACAACGATGACGTCTGAACGCCCGCACACACCGCTGCTGGACCTTGTGAACCGCCCTGCGGATCTCAGGCAGATGTCAGATATTCAGTTAAAGCAAGTGGCGGATGAACTGCGGGCCGAGACGATTTCCGCGGTTTCCACAACGGGTGGGCACTTGGGCGCTGGCCTGGGGGTCGTTGAACTTACAACAGCCCTGCATTCCGTTTTTGAAACACCGCGCGATAAAATCGTCTGGGATGTGGGGCATCAATGTTACCCTCACAAAATACTCACTGAGCGGCGTGATCGCATTCGAACGCTTCGTCAAAAAGACGGCCTTAGCGGCTTCACTAAACGGAGTGAAAGCCCATACGACCCGTTTGGAGCGGCCCATAGTTCGACCTCGATCAGCGCTGCACTGGGCTTTGCAGTTGCGCGTGATCTGGGTGGCGTGACTCCTGAAGGTCTGGGTGATGCAATTGCTGTCATCGGTGACGGCTCAATGTCAGCAGGCATGGCGTTTGAGGCGATGAACAACGCGGGGCATCTGAAAAAGCGTCTGATCGTTATCCTGAACGACAATGAGATGAGCATCGCTCCGCCAGTCGGTGCCCTTTCGACATACCTGTCGCGCATCTATGCCGAAGAACCGTTCCATGATCTCAAGGCGGCGGCCAAAGGCGCAGTGTCCTTGTTGCCGGAACCTTTTCGCGAGGGGGCGAAACGCGCGAAAGAAATGCTTAAAGGTATGGCTGTTGGGGGAACGCTGTTTGAAGAGCTGGGCTTTTCCTATATCGGTCCTATCGATGGGCACGACATGGACCAGTTGCTTCCTGTTCTTCGCGCAGTCAAAGCGCGTGCGACCGGGCCTACGCTGATTCACATTCTTACTAAAAAGGGCAAGGGCTACGCCCCTGCCGAACGGGCCCGCGACAAAGGGCATGCTACTGCCAAGTTTGATGTTGTTACGGGCGAACAGAAAAAGACGCCCTCGAACGCGCCGTCCTATACGTCGGTGTTTGGAAAATCCCTGGTGGATGAAGCCGCAAGGGACGACAGAATTGTTGCCGTAACAGCAGCGATGCCGGACGGAACAGGTTTGAACCTATTTGCCGAGCGCTATCCTTCCCGTTGTTTCGACGTGGCGATAGCTGAGCAGCACGGGGTCACATTTTCAGCCGCTTTGGCGGCTGGTGGAATGAAGCCGTTCTGTGCAATGTATTCAACCTTTTTGCAGCGAGGCTATGATCAGGTTGTGCATGATGTTGCTATCCAAAGGTTGCCCGTTCGATTTGCAATTGACCGCGCAGGTTTGGTCGGCGCGGACGGAGCGACTCACGCAGGATCATTTGATATCGCCTACCTGTCCAACCTGCCCGGCATGGTTGTCATGGCCGCAGCCGATGAGGCTGAGCTTGTACACATGGTCGCGACCGCCGCGGCGCATGACGAGGGGCCCATCGCGTTCAGGTATCCGCGTGGCGAAGGTGTTGGGGTGGAGCTTCCCGAACGGGGCGAGGTCATCGAAATCGGCAAGGGCCGTCTGATCCAGAAAGGGGCGCGGGTCGCCTTGTTGTCTTTTGGTGCAAGGTTGACCGAGGTTCAAAAGGCTGCCGAGGCGCTGACTGCGCGTGGGGTCACACCCACCGTAGCGGATGCGCGCTTTGCCAAACCTTTGGATCGCGACCTGATTCTTGAACTAGCAAACGAACACGAGGCTTTGATAACGGTAGAAGAAGGTGCCATTGGCGGGTTTGGCAGCCATGTGGCACAATTGCTTGCCGATGAAGGTGTATTTGATCAGGGATTAAAGTACCGGTCCATGGTCTTTCCAGACACTTTCATAGATCAAGCCAATCCGGCAGATATGTATGCGGCGGCAGGGATGAACGCAGAACATATTGAAGAAAAGGTTCTTTCAGTTCTGGGAGTGGCTTCAATCGGAGAAAAACGGGCTTGAACTATCGATCTGACCCGATTTGAGTCGAGTTTCTTTCTACTTAAAAGCAGTCCGATCTGGGAAAAGATTTAATAAATTCAGATATTAGATTAAACAATTATCACATCCGAAATCAAGTGGGTCAAATTTTCAAACTACGTGCTAGGCTAGCTCTGGTACGGGCGCATTTAGCGTGTGGCCTTTTGAACCGGAGGTGGCAAGCTAATGAACAAGCAAGCAAGCCGGCGCGCATTTATGACCGGCAAAGCGCTGCGACCAGATCGCCAAGCCATCCGGCCGCCAGGCGCAATTGGTGACGAGTTTTATAACCTGTGCCAGGAATGCAATGACTGCGTTCCGGCCTGCCCGGAAAATATTATTTCCATCGATGGTCAGGGATGGCCCGCCCTTAGTTTCGATTCGGGGAGCTGCACTTTTTGCACCGCTTGTGCCGAAGCTTGCCCAACCGGTGCGTTGGAAAAAACAAGGATTAAGGATTGGCCTTGGCTTGCAAAAATTGCTGAGTCCTGCTTGGCGTTGAATGGTGTCAGCTGCCGAGTTTGTCAGGACGCGTGCGCGGAAAACGCTCTGCGTTTTCGCCCCCAGCTTGGTGGGTTGTATGTGCCTGAATTGGACGCCGAAACATGCACGGGTTGTGGCGCATGCGTCGGTGCGTGTCCCGCTGGTGCAGTCACATTGAAGCGCAACGACAATCCAATTTTGGAGGTAAGCCAATGAACATATGTGGCTGCCTTGTTCATGTGTCGCCTGATTCACTGAAGGCTGCCCGGGATAGAATTGAAAGCGTGGAGGGTGCTGAAGTTCACGCAGCCACCGAGGACGGCCGCCTTGTCGTGGTCGTCGAGGACACGCCAAACCGCCTTGCATCAGAGACGATTATGGATCTGCACCATGTGCCGGGCGTAATTTCTTTGTCCCTAACCTATCACCATTTCGAAGATCCAGCGGATACTCATCCGCAGAATATCGCTTCTCATCAAATTTAACACCGGAGACCCCGATATGACCATCTCTGAATCCCGTCGGACCTTTCTGAAAGCGACTGCTGCCGCTGCCACGGCCTCAACAGCGGGTTTGACGCTGACCACAGGCAAAGCCAATGCACAGGTCGGTGTCCCGGATATCAAATGGGATAAGGCACCTTGCCGGTTTTGCGGGACCGGATGCACCGTTCTGGTGGGAACGAAGGATGGCCGCGTTGTCGCGACACAGGGCGACCCTCAAGCCGAGGTCAATCGGGGCCTCAATTGCGTCAAAGGCTATTTCTTGTCCAAAATCATGTACGGGAAAGATCGGCTGACCCAACCTTTGTTGCGCATGAGGGACGGTGAGTACGCCAAGGACGGAGAGTTCGAACCTGTCTCATGGGATCAGGCTTTCGACATTATGGCCGAGAAGTGGAAAGAGACGCTAAAAAGCAAGGGTCCCGAAGGGGTCGGCATGTTCGGTTCTGGCCAATGGACCGTGTGGGAAGGGTACGCTGCGTCAAAACTAATGAAGGCAGGGTTTCGGTCCAACAACATTGACCCTAATGCACGGCACTGCATGGCGTCAGCCGTCGTAGGCTTTATGCGCACCTTCGGCGTGGACGAACCTATGGGATGCTATGACGATCTGGAGGCCGCGGACACATTTGTTTTGTGGGGTTCGAACATGGCCGAGATGCACCCTATCCTGTGGTCGCGTCTTACTGACACGCGCCTGACAAAGGCAGACTGTCAGGTTCATGTGCTTTCTACTTTTGAACACCGCTCATTCGAACTTGCCGACAACGGGATGGTTTTCACGCCGCAGACCGATCTGGCAATTCTCAACTACATTGCGAATCACATTATCCAGACCGGGGCGGTGGATGAAGAGTTCCTGTCCAAACACGTTAACATCACTAAAACCGCCACGGAAATCGGCTACGGCTTGCGAGATGAAAACCCGCTTCAGTTGGCCGCCGCCAACCCGAATTCCGGCGAACTCACCCCGATTAGTTTTGATGAATATGCTGAGTCGGTTAAGCCTTACACTTTGGAATACACAGCTGAATTGTCCGGTGTGCCCGCTGAAAAACTTGAACTCCTTGCCAAGCAGTATGCCGATCCCGATCGTAAGGTTATGAGCCTTTGGACAATGGGCTTTAACCAACACACCCGTGGTTCATGGGTGAATTCGTTGATGTACAATGTACACTTGTTGACAGGCAAAATCTCTGAACCCGGCAACTCTCCATTTTCGTTAACAGGGCAGCCGTCGGCATGTGGTACAGCCCGGGAAGTCGGCACTTTCGCCCATCGGTTGCCTGCCGATTACGTTGTTACTAACCCTGAACATCGCGCCAAAGCAGAAAAAATCTGGAAGCTTCCCGAGGGTACAATTCCGGATAAAGTGGGCTTCCATGCTGTTTTGCAAAACCGCATGCTGAACGATGGGGTGCTGAACGCTTATTGGGTGCAGTGTAACAACAATATGCAGGCCGCACCGAACATGAATGAGGAAGGCTGGCCAGGTTATCGCAACCCGGACAATTTCGTGACTGTTTCAGATCCGTATCCAACGGTCACGGCAATGTCGGCAGATCTTATTCTGCCAACAGCGATGTGGGTCGAGAAAGAAGGGTGCTACGGAAACGCGGAACGAAGGACCCAAATGTGGCGCCAGCAAGTGCACGCCCCTGGCGATGCCAAATCTGATCTTTGGCAACTTATGGAATTCTCAAAACGTTTTACCGTTGAGGAAGCGTGGGGCGCAGACTTTGTTGCTACTGCGCCCGAAATGGCCGGGAAAACTTTGTATGAAATCCTTTTCAACAACGGCAATGTCGATAAGTTCCCACTGAGCGAAATCCAACACGGCCATCCTAATGACGACGCCAACCACTTTGGCTTTTACGTACAAAAGGGCCTGTTTGAAGAATACGCCGAATTTGGTCGTGGCCATGGCCACGATCTTGCGCCTTTTGAACGATATCACGAAGAACGCGGTCTTCGCTGGCCGGTTGTCGATGGCAAAGAGACACGCTGGCGTTATCGCGAGGGCCATGATCCGTATGTTGAGGCCGGCTCGGAACTGCAGTTCTATGGGTTCCCCGACAAGAAAGCCAAGATAATATTCGCACCTTACGAAGCGCCGCCGGAAGTCCCGGATGAGGAATATGATCTGTGGTTCTGCACTGGCCGCGTTCTGGAACATTGGCATTCTGGGTCGATGACGCGCCGGGTCCCCGAGTTGCACAGGTCGTTCCCGTTGGCGGTTCTCTATATGCATCCGGACGATGTCGCGGATCGCGGATTGCGGCACGGTCAGGAAATCAAGATCAAGACCCGCCGGGGCGAAGTGACTAGCCGGATCATGACCAAAGGTCGAAACAAGGTGCCACGCGGATTGGTTTTCATGCCTTGGTTTGATGAAGGGCAACTTACAAACAAACTGACACTTGATGCGACCTGTCCGCTTTCCAAGCAGACAGATTTCAAAAAATGCGCCTGCAAAGTCGAGCGTGCCTAAAGCAGCGATGGCAATCAACAAACAGCCGTCCAGCCAAATATAAGGAACATGCAAGATGAAAAAGATAGTCGCTATAGTCGCTGCCCTGTTAGTTGTGGTTGGCAGCATTTCTCTGGCTCAGGAGCTTCAGGACCTGCGCGGTACGCCGCCGGATGCACCAAGCGTTGTCAATATGAGCCTTCAGTGGGAAGGGCGCGAGGGGCGCATGGTCAGGAACTACCGTCAGCAGCCACCTCTCATCCCGCATTCGATCACCCAGTATCAGATCGACCTGAGAACCAATCAATGCCTGTCTTGCCATGACTGGACCAAGGCGGGGGAACGCAATGCACCTACCCTATCTATGACCCATTACCTTGATCGCGAAGGAAACGAACTGGATCACATCGCGGGCACACGGTATTTCTGCAATCAATGCCATGTGCCACAGGCCGACACTGAACCGCTGGTCGAAAACGTCTTTGTGCCGTCCTACGGCAACTGATCGAAACGGATCGCATAAGGAGCGCGCAAGATGGCAGAAGACAACCGAGGCCGTACCCGTCGCATATGGGACTGGTTCTGGAGCCCGATACCCGTACTCAGCGTCGGATTTACTTTGATCGCCGGGTTTTTGGCAGGCATCCTTTTCTGGGGTGGATTTCACTGGACGCTTGAACTGACCAATACAGAAGAGTTTTGTACCTCATGCCACTCCATGGAAACCAATCTTGGTGAGTATCGGCAGACGATCCATTACAACAACCATTCCGGCGTCCGCGCGATCTGCTCGGACTGTCATGTCCCTCACGAATGGAACCACAAGATCAAAGCCAAGGTCATGGCGGTCAAGGATGTCTATCACGAGTTGGTTGGTACCATTGGCACGTCCGAGAAGTACGAGGCACATCGGTTGAGCATGGCATCGGCTGTTTGGAAAAAAATGAAGGAATCCGACAGTCGTGAGTGTCGGAATTGTCATAACTTTGCCTATATGGACTTCACCATTCAGGAGGCACGTGCAGCCTCGGAGCATCAACGCGCCATTGACAACAATATGACCTGTATTGATTGCCATCAGGGTATCGCTCATAGTTTGCCGTCGGATTATCTCGAAGAGTATCAAAAGGTTACAGAAGAGCTGAGTGCCCAAGCAGCGGAACCGCTTGAGAAACACGCAGCCGCTGGCGACGATATTCGTTCATTCCTGCAAAATTCCACAGACTGAAGGTAGCGCAACAATGCTGGATATTCTCGGAACCATCGGTGGCAATGTCCTTAGCCTGCCCGGTATTCTCGGGTTGGCGCTGGGCATGATGACGCGCAAACTTTGGTTGGGTGCGTTAATGGGCGGTGTGGTCGGCGTGATCGAGACACTAATCTTCGCTGGCTGGCAACTAGACCATGTCGAAACACTCGAATTGGTGATTGCCATCGTAGTGGGCGTCTGCGCCGGCAGTATTGGCACAGCCATTCGTCTGAAAGGTGCGACAGTCTGAAGTGCTAAAGTGAGTATTTGCAATTATAGAAGAAATTGGGCGGTATCATTGCGCGCCGGTGTTTTTGGAAAAATTATCAAAAAAAATAGTGCGATGAGCTATAAAACGCCAAGAGATGAGTTTGAACCGTATGTTCAAAGAGCATTTGATCTCGTGGCCCAATATTACATCGCAGCGGCCGCCTGCTTGCCAACTGTTGCGAAGGAGGGCTGCGCGGCTATCCGCGATACCGAAGCGTTCCCTTTCACAGCAACGCGCTGTTGAAAATAGATACGCTTAGGGTTCGAGGAGGTGTCATTACGATCGACACCGACCGTTACCGGAGGGGTTAATACGCCCCGAGACTGGCTCTATCTGCCATTCCTGAGCGCAGCCTAGCCCGGTTGTCTGAAAACCGAAAGCGCAAACTTCACCTTGCGAATTTGCCGAAGGTGTTGATTCCACTGTTAAATTTGGAGTGTTTCCGAAGAAGAATGGTGCCGGTGATAGGACTCGAACCTACGACCCCATCATTACGAATTTTGCCGTCCATGAGTTGGACGTGACCGGATGAAGCCGCCCAAAGCCGCATAACTCATTACGATTAAATCACTATTTTGAGCGATGCTCTTGGACGGTGTCGGACGTCGTTGGCGAACCTTTGACGAACATTCCCTACTAATCCCCTACTAATTGACGCACCCAAACCCATGCATGGTGACTCCAAGCGTGGTAGGCACCCGTCATACCAACCCCTTTCTTTCCTCGACCCGGCTACCGCCCGGCGTCGAACGTACGTAGAATCCTTGCGGAATAGCCTCCTGCACCAGACCGACATGCGAGATCAGGCCCACCGCCCGGCTGCCCTCTGTCAGCGCCGCAAGAACCTGAATCACCTGGTCCAACGTGCCCGCCCCGTTCTCGGTATCGAGGCTGCCGAAGCCTTCATCGATAAAGATTGTGTCCATCCGGATTTTACCCGACAGGCTTTCGACCACATCGGCGAGCCCAAGCGCCAGGGCAAGTGCCGCAATGAATGTCTCGCCCCCGGAAAGGGTCGCCGTCGGGCGCGCCTTACCAGTGTTTATGTCGAAAACCTCGATTTCCAGCCCGCGCTTGCCTCGCCCGCCCGATGCCTCGAGTCCGCGCGTGAGCCGGTAGCGGCCACGAGTCATAGGGTCGAGCCGCATGTTTGCCGCCTCAAGCACCTCGTCGAACATGGCGCCGATCGCGAAGGTCTCTAGTGTCATCTTGAAATCGTTCTTGCCGTTGGCCAGATCAGCCAGTCCCCGTAGCGGACCAGTTTCGGCTTCAAGCCGATCGGTTTCGGCCAAGGCCGCGGCAAGCGATTCCTTAAACTTGGTAAGGGACGATACATCCGTTCTTGCCGCGGAAAGCGCATCGTTGGCGGTGTTCAATTCCTGGGTAGCGTTGTCGACTGCCAGCTGAAGCGGGGCGAGGTCCGGGCGCTCGCGATCCGCACAGGCAGCCCTGGCGTTCTGCCAAGTCGTGCGCGCCGCGATCAGGCCCTCACGATGATCGGAAACCGTCTTGCGGTTGGCGTCGAGGGTCGAGAAATGAGCTTTGCAGGCCTCATATACTGTTTTGTCCAGTCCGACCTCGGCGAGCCGAGCGCCAAAATCAGTTTGCGCCTTTTCCACGCGCTGCGCCTGCGCATCACGTGCCCGCTTAGCGGCTTCGAGCTGCTCTTGCGCACGGGTTAGCGCTTCGCTCGCCAGTCTATCACCCTGCGTTGCCAGTTCCAGCGCCTCAGAGAGTTGACTCTGCTCGCGTTGCAAAGCCTTCCGCCGTGCGACAACCGCCTCAGGTGTACGAAGCCCTTCAGGCAAGGCCTCAACCACTGTATCGCGCTTGGCGCGAGCCTCGGCTAGTGTCGTCTCAGCCTTTCCTGCGGCTGTGCGCGCCTTAGCCTCGACAGTCTCAGCCTCGGTCACTTTCCGCTTCAAATCCGCAAGCCGCCCCGCCATTGCGTCAACATCAATGGCCTCTCCAAGCGCAGCGATGGTGTCTTCCAGCCTAGCGATTTCAGCTTCGATTTCCGCCAACTTCCGCTCAGGACTTTCCTGTTCCTCCAGCGCCCGTTTCATTTCCTCGAGCCGCGTTAGGCAGTTGCCGAGTTCGCTTTCCGCCCGAACCCTCGCTTCGGCTGCGGTTCTTGCCTGAGCCTGTGCGCTACGAAACGCCTCGGTCAAACCAGATTGTTCAAGTGTACCATAGGCCGGCGTGGGATGTTCGTGGGAACCACAGACAGGACAAGGCGTCCCTTCGGTCAATTTTTCGGCCAGAATGATCGCCTGTGTGCGCGAAAGCCGTGCCTCGGCCTGAATCAGTGCCGCCTCGGCGGCTTCCGCCGCTTCGGTTCTTGTCACCAGCTCGATCGATGCCGCTCCGACTTTTCGTTCGGCATCCGCGACGGCTTCCTGTGCCTTTGCATGCGCCGCAGCCTTAACCAGTTCACGGTTGACCTCTGCTAGCTCACCAGTCAGCTCGCCTCGTGTCGCCTCGGTCTTTCGAGACTGCTCAAGCGCTTGATCCGTCGCGTCCCGCCTTGACTGGAGCGTTTCGCTTGCTTCTACGGCCTCTGCTAGCGCCTTCTTTGCCGTGACTTCGTCCTTCACAGCCCCATCAAACGCGTTCTGTAGCTCTGCTGCCTGCCCGACCTGCTTTTCAATCGCCTCCAACCTTGTCAGGTCGGCTTGAACCTGCCGCCGTCGCCCCTCGCCCGACTGTGCCTCGACCAATTTTTGCGCCGCTACCTCCTTCGCACCAGTAGCGATGTTGAGTTCCGACTCGGTCTTCGTGACAGCCCCCACCGCATTCCGGCTTTCCTGCTCCGCAGCGCGCAATGCTGTCTCAAGATCACGGGCCTGCAAGGCATTCCCGACGGCCTCAATCCGCTTGGCCAGCTCTTCGACCTCGCCAGTTTTCGCTTCTAGATCGTCAAGAGCCTTCCGTGTCGTATCGACGGCAACAAAGGCCTTTTCGATCTGCTCTCCTTCAGTCAGAGCTTTGCGAGCGGCTTCGTTCGCCGCCTCAGCGATCTGCTGAGTTCCTTGCTTCTCGGCGACTTTTACTTCCGCCGCAGAAATACCCAGTTCCAGTGCCTCGGCGCTTTCGAAGCCGCGTTCCTCAAGCCGGGCTACATAGAGCGCACGCTGGTCGCGCAACGCTCGTTCTGCCTCTGAGGCTTCGTCCTTCAGCCGGGCGGCAAGATCGCGATAGATCTTCACGTCGAAGAGATCCCGCAAAATCTCGACCCGCGCATCAGTCTTCGCGGCAAGGAACGTCTCGAACTTGCCTTGCGGCAAGAGCACGATCTGTCGAAACTGATCTGCCCCATAACCCAACAGCGACTCGATCTGCTGCCCGACTAGCGAAACCTTCTTTTCAGCAATGACGTGGCCAGACTGGCTCGGATCAAGTGTGTCCAACGGAATTCCGGTGACGTCGAATAGCGAGGCTTCTGCCGCGTCTTCTGTCGTCCCTTCACCGCGCGCCTTCGGACGTTCCTGCGCAGGACGACGACGGATCAAGTAGGTCTTGGCACCTAGCTCAAAGACAAATTCGACTTCGGTGGGAAGATCCGGTGCTGCGTGGTCCGAACGTAGTGAACGTGGTTCCTGATCGGTTTTGGTTGGTGCTCCAAAAAGCGCGAAAGACATCGCCGAAAACAACGTCGACTTCCCAGACCCTGTCTGGCCGTAGATCCCGAACAGCCCCGTTTCCAGCGCAGAGCGGAAATCCACTACTTCAGTGGTCGCGAACGGCCCGAAGGCCTGAAGCGATAGGCGAATGGGTCTCATGTCTGCTCCTCCCCGGAGGCTGCTGCATGGAGCTTGTCCGCTACGATCGCAACTTCCTCGGCATTGGGCTCCCGGCCACGCACAACCTTTATGAAGTCGTGGACCATCTCGATCGGCGTGGTCGAAGCCCGGCCTGCGTCAAACGCCTTAGCCTCTGGCGCGCGCGCCTGCCGGGCGTAGGCCAGATGGCAGGCATTGGGGTAGATCGCACGCAGCCGCTTCATCGGATCGATCAGAGGGACCTCATCCGTCAGTATGGCCTGGATAAAGTCTTCAGACGGCGTTCCTGCCAAAAGATCGGAGAATGCCCCAGTGAGGGAGCGCACTTGCCGGTTAGGACGGAACGGTACCGTGCGAATCTCGGCCCCTCCAGCTTTCAGATCGACAACAGTCATGGATTTCTCGCTTCCCGCCTCGTCGAAACCAAACGCGAGAGGTGCGCCGGAGTATCGAATATGACGCGCGCCCACGTCCTGCGGCTTATGCAAATGCCCCAGTGCAACGTAATCCGCCCCGTCGAAGACATCGGAGGGAACAGTTTCGATGCCACCGACTCGCGTTAGGGCGCGCTCTGTCTCGCCGACCGCGCCGCCCGCAACGAAGGCATGGGCCACTACCACCCAACGCGCTCCTTCGGGCACCTGCCCCCTCGCTGCGGCGATCTGGGCCGCGATGACATCTGCTGGCGCGCTGATACTCTCATCCCCGAACACCTCGCGCGCGGCGTACTCATAGGAAAAGGGCAGCGCGGAAAACGCGATCTCGCCATGTTCGTCACGCTGCACAAGCGGAGCTTCTACCGCGTCGGCGATCCCACGCACCAACACTCGCGACGCAGTGGAAAAGACAGACATTGCTTCGATCCGATCGCCGGAATCGTGGTTGCCCGAGATCATAACTACGGCGGCTTCGCTCTCCTCCGCTACGCGCTTGAGGAAGCGGTTGAACTGCCGGATTGACGAATTGGGCGGAGAGGCACGGTCAAAAACGTCTCCTGCGATCACAAGGACATCGGCCCGTTCGACCACTAACGTTTCAAGAATCTGACCGAGGACGGCCTCGTGATCCTCCTCGAGGCTCAACCCCATAAATTGCCGCCCCAGGTGCAGGTCCGCCGTATGAAGTATGCGCATTTGGTCAATCCACTTTCTATACGTATAGTAAATGTATGGACTTCCAGCAGGGAGTCAAGTATTGCTTGGCACATGACTCTGGAAGCCCTCAAACACGCGCAACGTGAGCGAATTTTGTTCCTCGACCAATGCCTGACCTGGAGAGGTCAGGCGAACCGTCGTGACTTGATGGAACGGTTCGATATCTCGATGGCACAGGCTGCGGTAGACTTTCGAACGTATCTATCGCTGACAGGTACGCCGCCAGTCTATGATGCCGCTGAGAAGGCCTATTTTTCTAGCGGCGACCATAACCCGTTGACGGATGCTGGCCCGGAGCAAGTTTTCGAATTGCTCGATCAAGAGACGCCATCGCTGGGCGCGAGCATCCCTCTTCCTAATCGCGTGATGGACCCCACCGTCGTCGCGCAACTCTACCGAGCCATGAAGGGCGAACGAGACATCCAGATTACCTACACCTCGATGACGAGCGGTCTCTCCGGACCGCAGTGGATCAGTCCGGTGCGCTTCCATTTCGACGGAGAGGCAATTTATCTCCGCGCATGGAGCTATAAGCACGAGACCTACCGCGATTATCTCCCGATACGAATAACTAAGCAAACTGAGGCGGCAACGCGGTACAGGTCGTCTGCTCTAGCGGTTGACACGGACTGGCACAACTTTGTGCGCATGTGGATACGCCCGCGTTCAAATCTATCCGATGCACAGGCGCAGGCTGTCCGGCTGGAGTACGGCTTTGAAGACAGAACGCACATAAAAATCGAAACTCGGAAGGCGCTTGCATTCTATGTCATCAGACGGTGGCGTCTGAATCAGGAAAAGGCCCGGCTTGAGTTAGAGAAAATTGAAGAGGTGGACGTGTGATGGTTTGCAAACAATGTGGTGAAGGCCAAGCGCCCCATTTTCTTCGAATTTGAAGCTAGCCCGAGCATCAAGAATGAGTAGTCTGGCGAGAAAGCCAAGGGCAACCCATATCACCTCGAAGGAAACGATTGTCCGATTGAGCGCATCAAGGGCGGCATCTTGGCCAAACACAAAAGTGGAGGGCATGCTCAATGTCCAGCTTCCAAAAGGTTGCTTTGTTTCTTTTCTTTGACTCGATTGAGAGTGATCTGGTTGCTCACTGCCGCGATATGGTAGTTTCAACCGACATTGAAATACTTAACGATGGGGAAAGAAATAAGGCGAAGGACAACCTCTCTAAGCGAGAGTTTGCATTTAACTTAGAGGATGACCTTGATCTACTACATGGCTTAGATATTGGAGAAAAGTTTGACGTACTTTTAAGATGGCGAAAGTATCTTCCATCATCTCTGTCTGATTATTTTTCCTCCAAAAAGCGTGCGTTTGATAAATGTATTTCAGTACGAAATTCGGTAATGCATGGAAGGCCTCTTACAATAGATGAGTACGCCCTAGGTTTTGCGCTAGCGACTGACTTGTTGAAATCACCTAAGTACTGGCCAAACCTTTCCGAGACGACGAGGAAGTACAAAGACGATCCAAAATCATTAATCGAAGCTTCCTCAAAGCTTCTCGAACAATTTAGCTTTCCCGAAATCCTAAATAACCTTCCTTCACCAGATTATGAGGATACTGGATTTTTCCCAAGGCCGCGGATCGAAAAAGAACTAAAAAAGAAGATACTTGGAAGACATCCGGTCATCACTGTTCTTGGCGATGGTGGAAACGGGAAAACCGCACTTACTCTTCAAACTCTCTATGACCTTCTTGCGAGCAATGATCATGACTTTGACGCAATAATTTGGGTTTCAGCGAAGTCATCGAAATTATCTACTAGCGAAATTCAAAGAATAGAAGGAGCTATTTCCAATTCTCTGGACGCATTTGGTGCCGTAGCCAAGTTCATGGATGAGAACACAGATTCTCCAATTGAGCGTGTAAGAACTTTGCTCGAGAATAATAAGGTTCTTCTTGTCATTGATAACCTTGAAACAATTCTTGACAAAACGCTTGTCGACTTTGCGAGTGATGTACCAGGCGAGAGTAAGGTACTCTTAACTTCCAGAGTTCCGTTAGGTTCCGACCTCACGGTTGTGGTCGATACATTCAACTCGCAAGAAGCTCTTGCTTTCTTAAAAAGAATTGCGGCTGCTTACAATATACCTAAGCTGCTTCGGGAAAGTGATGAGGCACTTATTCGCCATGCCGAAGTCCTCAATAATCGACCTTTGCTCTTAAAGTGGTTTGCTTTGGGCGTAGCTTCTGGCCTTGAACCCGCCAGGATTCTCAGAAACTCAGATGTCGCAATAAAGTTTGTATTAGAGAATGTATTCGAGGCGCTGACCGATAAGTCTAGGCGATTACTTCGTGTTCTCGCTGCCTTGCCCAAGCCGGCGTCAATAGCGATTTTAGAGCATGTATCAGAAGAAAACACCGGCGACATTGAGGAGAGTTTGGCTCAACTCATGCGGTTCACAATCGTGGAGCAAGACACGACTTCAGACTATGAGATTGAATATCGAGTAAAGCCAATTGCAAAGGCTTACTTAGTTAGAGTTCTTGGTGAAAAGCTGAGAGACTTACAAACAATATTGTCAAAGTATCGCAATATCGAAGCAATATATCAGACGGAGCGGGCACAGGGATCTCTTGATCGTTACAACCCAAGGAAGTACGTGGTCCGATCGCAGTCCGAGGCACTTGCAGTCGGAAAGCTACGGAAGGCGATCCAGAATACTCTGAAGGAAGACTTCGAAACAGCGCTATCTACGATAGAAGAGTTAAAAAGATCCCACCCAGATTACTTTGAGGTGTGTAGAGTTGAAGCGTTTGTGTGCAATAAGATGGGTGATTTGTCTCGGGCTCAAGGAGCTTATGAAACAGCCATTGAACTGGATTCAGCAGATAACCACCCTCAACTTTATCATTACTATGGCGGCTTCCTGATGAGGTCTTTTGGAGATCATGCTGGAGCACTTAGGAATTTTGAAAAGGCAATTGAGCTAGATCCTAAATCTCTTCTCCCAATTGTTGAGGCGGCAAGAACCAATATGTTCTTACATGACTTTGATAGGGCTCAAGAGCTTATTTCGAGTGGGCTTGGATTGGGAGCGCCAAACCTACGGTCTGAAATTATCTTGTTCGATTTGCAGTTACAGAATTACGGAAGACGATTTGATATCGCTTTGGCAACTGGTAATGCGCGCGAATGTATTAGACACTTACCTCAGTTCACAGAGTTCCTAGCGGAAATCAGCTATGATCATCTTGATAGCACTCTGGTGAATCACCTGCAGAAGTACTACCGGGTGGTGGCTAAGCTGAAAGAAGCGTTAGGCGATGATGTTTTAGAGGAATTCCTTGCTCTTCAGAGGGAGTTTCAAAACGTCCTATCACTTGTTCCCCAGCCGGAAAATGGTGGCATTGCAACGCCCGATCATGTTGAGGTGCAGGCGTCCGGGCCAGTGAGACGTGGCTGGCTAAAGAAGGAAGGACTGAAGCCTGTCTATGGTTTCATTCGTGATGAAGCGGGAGAAGATACGTTTGTGCACAGAGATTCAGTATCACCAGAGGTCTGGCAGCAGATGCTCGAGGGAGTTGCAATCCAATTCGAAATCGAAGTGACTGATACTGGAAAAACGCGTGCAAACAATATCTGCCTAGCTTCGTGAAAGACTCCAGGATTTAGACGCTCGAACAGGCGCCAAGTAGCGCACTTAAGTTAAATGTTGGTTTTTACGCGCTGCGGTCTGCCAACCAAACCCTGCAAACACGGCAAACCCGGCACGCCAAGAGCTTGCTAACCAACACGACCTTCCACCCATTCTGAAACCGCTGTGCCCATGGAAGTGATGTGATCGGCATGTGAGAAGCCAGAGATGCGCTTGCGTGGCTTTAGATCGTGATCGCCGTCTTCAAACCAGTTCAACTGGATTCCTGACGATAGCTCATACGTGCTGACTTCATCCTTCGAACCAAACTGGTCGCGCGTTCCCTGACAGATCAGTGTTGGGGTCCGCAGGTGTTTAAGGTGCTCAGTGCGAAGCTTCTCAGGCTTTCCGATTGGGTGAAATGGGTAGCCTACACAGAGCAACCCAGCGATGCGCTCTGCGTCAAACAGCTCATCCGCAATCATGCTGGCAACGCGACCGCCCATGGACTTTCCGCCCATGATCAACGGGCCTTCAGCTTGCAGCGCTTCGATTGCGGCCAAGTACTCCGAGTTCAGTTTTTCGGCGCGTGGCGGGGGCTTCCTGGTGCCTTCAGTTCGGCGGGCGGCCATGTAGGAGAATTCAAACCGAACAACTCTCAGGCCCTGTTGGACCAATGCGTCGGTGATTGCAGTCATCGCAGGAGAGTCCATCGGCGCACCGGCGCCATGAGCGAACAGTATGGTTGCGCTTGCTGCTTCCGGGCCAAGTTCGAAGAAATCGTTCGGCATCTTCTCTTCTGCTCCTCGGGGTTCGTGGCGCGTATACACAACGCGAATACTACGGCGCCGAGGCAGCAACAAAACCCGGCAGACCCCACCCCGTGCACGGCTTCTCCGTCATCAGGGGCACATGCGCCCTCCCGGTCAACCCTCTCTGTCTGGTCGCCCCGGATGGCGAAATCAGCACCAAACCAAACTCTTCCAGTCCGTCCGCAGTCCGTGCGGAATTCTTTGCTTGAGCCGCGAATCAGCTGACCAGGCGCTGTCGTTGCGCCGCTAGATCGAGAGAAATGCCGACGGCACTCGTTGAAAATGTCCTTGGACCACACCCGCTCATACGGGGCGGTGCCGGACGTAAGTCATTAAAAATAAATGAATACTTGACTGTCTTTGTTGGTTCACGTTGGGCTCTTCGATGACCCTAGGTACCGTCCGTGCCCTCCACGCGGAAATCTCCGCTGAAAGGCCAGATGCTTCCTTGGGCATTTCGATGTCTGCTTAAAAGGAGAATCAAATGTTTGACATCAACCCAACAGGCCGCGCCCTAACGCGACTCGGTTCTGCCGCTATCGCTGCCGTCGAGTCCCTGCAAGCAGTCGATGACATCTACGTAGAGTCGGGCGCCGTCCAAGTGATGATCTTCCACGAGCGCATCGGCCAGCTCGGTGGCCTCAGTACCGATCGGCGAGGACAGTATATACTTGCGACTGCAGTTGATGGGCGGATCACCGTCGAGCGCCTCCAAGAGCTGGGTTTTCGGTACGAGACTCGGAACGACGGATCTCATTACTGGTATCGCCCTGGCCACGTGAACTTCCACGGCCTGTTCAAGGCCCTGGGAGAAATCACTGGACTCGTCATCTGACACGCGGCTCACCTCCAGGACAGAAGATCGCAAAAGATTACGGGCCGGCATCGACCGGCCCGTTTTCAATTTGTGTCTCTGCAAGCTTCAGGGGGCATCTGTGGGCTACCCCACCCCATGCACGGCGATGGGCTCCACAGCACCTCTTGCCTTTCTCGGTCCACCCTCTCTGGCGCCCTACCTGGATCAATCTGCATGTCAAAAGAGCAGCAGCGACGACCATCGCCTTCCGAGAAATGCCGACATGAATATCTCTATAGCTGGTGATCCTACAGACTTTGGCTCATGCGCGCGCGCATGGGACGGTGCCAGATGAAGAAAGATAAGTATCTGATAATGATTGCTTTTTCGTGATTTCATGCATAAGTTGAGTTGAGGCCAGAGGAGGTCTCAATGCCGACACTTCGTTTCACCAAACGCGCCGTCGATGCGCTGCCGCACCCCAAAATGGGTCAAATTCTATATCGTGATGAGCTGCTTCGCGGGCTCGGGGTACGAGTGGGGTCCCAGTCTAAGGTCTACTACGTGGAAGGCCAGGTGGCCGGGCGTACACGCCGCGTGACCATCGGTCGTGCTGATGCCGTGCCAGTGGACGAAGCCCGCAAACGGGCGCTGGGCATTTTAAGCGACATGGCCGCCGGTGTGGACCCCAATGCCGAAAAGCGGCGCGTTGCGCAGGAAAGCCTGACCCTCGGCCAAGCCTTTGATCGGTTCTTTGAAACGCGCAGCGGTCTCGCGGACAGTACTCGTGAAAGCTACCAGCGCACCGCAGACCTATACTTGAAGGACTGGAAACGGTCGCCTGTTACCAGCATCACCCGCCAGATGGTGCTCAAGCGCCATCAGCGCATCGCCAAAGACCATGGCGAGGTTACCGCCAACAACGTCATGCGGCATTTTCGGTCCGTATATAATGTGACCGCAGCGGCGCATGATGAATTCCCACCGAACCCGGTCAATATCCTAACGCAGGCGCGTGCCTGGTATCCCGAGCGACGCCGGCGCGGCGCGGTTTCTGCCCAGGACCTGCCGGCTTGGTGGGCCGCCGTGATGGACGAGCCCGACTACGCGCGCGACTTCCTTCTGATCGCGCTGTTTACCGGCATGCGGCGGAACGAGATTGCCTCGCTGCGCTGGGATCAGATCAATCTGGAAGAACGGGCCTTACATATCCCACGTACAAAGAACGGTGACCCGCTGGACCTTCCGCTGTCCGATTACCTGGTGAACCTGCTGCGGGACCGAAAGACTCGGGCAGGTCGGTCACACTGGGTTTTTCCCAGTTCTAGCAAGAAGGGCCATATCGTCGAGACCAAGAAGTTCACGGCGCGCGTGACCGAACGCTGTGGTGTCAATTTTACCCTCCACGACTTGCGCCGGACATTTATTACCATCGCGGAAAGCCTGGACATCCCACACTACGCCTTGAAGCGGCTCCTAAACCACCGCCTGTCTGGCGACGTCACGGCCGGTTACATTGTCAGCGATCTGGACCGGCTGCGCGGGCCTGTGTCGCTGGTTGCGGCGAAAATCCTGAAAAACGTCGCGGCCGAAAACGAACAAGCCGAGCGTAGATTTGGCTAATGTCACGCCGTGATCCTGGCTGTCTTGCAAAATAAACCAACCCGCCGGCTTGATTGCAGCGTTGCGCTGATATATTTGAAGGACTGCAGGAGTTGACAGGCCTGCGCCCGAACAACGTTTCGGGAAGCGGCGTGCGGGGTACACCTTTTCAAGGTGCCGCAGCATCGGGAGAAACCCCCGGCATAACTCGTCGACCAACGTTCAACGACAGCCGATAGCCCTTTTGGCATCCTTTTAACTCGAGCAATGGCTCACGGGTCGTGGCGCACTCGTGCATGAGCCAATGCTCAAGCATAAAAGGAGCGCCCTTATGCGTTCTTATAATAGCACGCTGCTAACTACGAAAGAAGCAGCGCAACATCTTGGGCTGAGCCCGTACACTCTCGAACGCTGGCGGTATCTCGGAAAAGGTCCACGCTTTATCCGCGTTGGTAGCAAGGCCGTTCGGTATCGTCTCAGTGATTTGGAAGCCTTCATCGAAGGAGGCAACCATGGGTGAGCAGTTGACGCGCCTTTCCGATTCCATGGCCACGCCTGCTGGTGCAGCGATGGAATATGTAAAACTGGGTTGGGAGCCGCTTCGGCTCCCCCCTCTTCAAAAATCGCCGGCAGGGAAATGGAAAGAGCCACGGACATGGACCGAAGATGAAATCCACGCGGATTTCTCCGAAAATAGCAATGTCGGCATTGCACTGGGAAAACGGTCTGGGAACCTGATCGACATCGACTTCGACTGCCCCGAAGCAGCCGAACTCGCCAAGATCCTTCTGGATACCTTGCCAAGCTTCGGTCGACCCGGTTCGCCATACAGCCACCGCGTTGCCCAGGCCAAACTTAAGAAAGGCCGCTATACATTTGAGTTGCCGGACGCAGTCGCCACCAAACTCAAAGCGTCCCGCGCGATGCTACTCGAGTTACGCGGGACCGGACATCAAACCATGTTTCCGCCGTCAACCCATCCGAGCGGGGAGCTGGTACAATGGCATTCTGACACAACTTCGTTGCCCCAGGTCGAACCGGGCGAGTTCCTGAGGCTGTGCGGTATCATCGCTGTGCTATCCGCCGTTGCGATGGCCTATCCGAAGGTGGCAGGCCAGCGAGATGAAGTCTGTATGATGATCGCAGGCGTGCTCGTACGCGCGGGTTTCGATGATGAAGTGATCGATGACCTGATCGAGTGTGTCGCGTCATTGGCTGGCGACGAAGAAGCCGAAAAGCGACTTGGTAAATCCGCGGCAACCCGTGCCCGCATCGATGCAGGCGAGGGCGCATGGGGACTTCCGGAACTCTGCGCGCGCCTGGGAATCGAAGAAGTCGAACCGGCCTTCCGCAAATGGCTGGGTTCCAAAACGCGCAGAACGCGCGGCGCAGATCCAGGTCGGCCTGTGATTTTCCTGCAAGGCGGCAACCTGCCATTAGAGGTAGATGCTGCCGAGGAAGCCGTCCTAGCCGCCGGCCTTGGCATCTACCAACGAGGTGAAAACCTTGTGCGGGTTGTTCGCCTGCCGCACAGCGAAGGCTCGGACGGCGTACGGCGTCCCAGTGGGGCGCTGTTGATCCACCCGGTCAAAGTGGACTGGTTGCGTGAGAAATTCGCACTCTCGGCAGTCTGGATGCAATACGGCAAAGAGGAGCCCTATCCCGTCAATCCACCCACTGAACACGCGCGGGCGCTTCTGGCTCGGGTGGGAGAATGGCGTGCGCCGGTACTGCGGGGCCTGGTGTCGAGCCCAACCATGCGGACCGACGGCACAATCTTGCAGGAGCCCGGATATGATCCCCAGTCGGGCTTGCTCTACGATCCGGGAGGAGAGATTTTCCCACTGGTGCCGGACAGCCCTAGCTTTGCAGAAGCACAAGAGGCGATGCGTGTACTGAAAAAGCCGTTTCGGGAATTTCGGCTGCCCACGCCAGCTGACTGGTCGGTGCTACTCGCGGCAGTTCTAACCTCGGTCATACGGCGGACGCTGCCCACGGCACCGCTTTTCGCTGTAGACGCGCCGACAGCTGGTTCGGGGAAGACATTGATGTGCGCTGCCATCGGTGTGATCACCTCCGGCTACCAACCGACCATCATCTCGCAAGGCGGATCAGCGGAAGAAGACGAAAAACGGCTCTCCAGCATTTTGATGGCCGGCGACGCCGTGCTCGTGATCGACAACTGCGAACGCCCGCTCGGCGGCGATACACTATGTTCGATGCTGACGTCCGAGGTCATCGCCGCGCGTGTTCTCGGGAAATCCGAGAGAAAGCAAATGCTGACCAATGTTCTGGTGATGGCGACGGGCAACAATCTCGAAGTTGTTGGTGACCTTGGCCGCCGGACGTTGGTCTGTCGCATCGATACTGGCGAGGAGCGACCTGACCAAATTCCCCACACGTTCGAATTGCTGGATGAAGTTATGGCAGACCGACCGCGACTGGTCGTTGCCGCGCTCACTGTTTTGCGCGCCTACGTGGTAGCAGGAAAGCCAAACCCCATGACACCGATGGGTTCCTTCGAGGGGTGGAATCTCGTGCGCGAGGCCCTGGTGTGGCTCGGGGAAGATGATCCCGCTATCACCCGCGAAACCGTCATCGCAGATGACCCGCGGAAAAACGAACTCGCCGAACTTCTCGAGTTGTGGGCCGAAGCGGTTGGCGGACGTCCAATCACTCTGGCGGAGCTGGCGGATGCGGCAACCAAGGCGCCGCGTTCGAAATCGGCAGACCTGCATCAGGCTCTCGCGGAGCGGACCCCGAAGCACGTCTTCAATCCTCGCAGTGTCGGCCGCTATCTGGCTCGGCACAAAGACCGCTTGGTTGGCGGACGCGTCCTGCGCTGCGAAGATGATCCGTCTGGGGTGAAGCGCTACCGGGTTGAAACACCCGGAGCGCCACCGCCCATCGACATGCCCTTCTAAGGTCGATCCGGAACATGCGGTTGGGGTCGGCATTGCCGGCCCCCACTGGTTTTGCGGGTATACCGGGTTTGTTTACTCAGCCGTCGCGCGGCCGGCAAAAACCCTACTAACCAGTCAAACCTTAGTATCGGTTCATCTGCAGCTTGCCGCTACTCACCACCGATGCCCTCGAGCCATCTTCGAATTTCTTGCAGCTCGGATGCGTTGGTTTCGTCGGCAGTTATCCCGTCGAGATCGGATAGTGCATCGCCGAGGGTGCGACCTGCTTCCACGCCTTCGCGCCCGTGCAGTCGATTGTGCAGCCAGGTCTCAAGCCCCTGGCGAAGCTCCGGTCGCAACATCGCCGGCTTTTCAAGAAAGACGATGCGCCGCCCGAGTTCGCGCAGGCGGTCGTCTTCAAGGGTTTCGATTATCTCCGCGCGTTCAGGCCATGGCGCGACATGGAAGGCCTGCATGCGACCCTCATCCGCCCGGCTGGGAAACCCCTCATACATTCGCTTCTCGACCACCTCTTTGGCCGGCCAAGGTGGATAGCGTTGGGCCAGGGCTTGGCCCACCCGCGCGGCAAACGGACCATCCTGGACGATTTGAGAGGCCCTCCGGACGATCTCACCTTCTGGCACACCATAGTCAGCTCCAAGGTCGATGTCTGCGACTGCCGGCATCTTGTTGGATGTGACAATCCGGATGGCCCTATCAGGTCCTTGCATCGCCTTTACGAGGTCATCGACATCCTTTTGCAGAACCGGCGCCGGGTCCTTTGTCAGATCAAAAACCCCGAGCATGGTTGGGTTGTCGCTGCTCTGCCCACATCCCACCACCGGCAGCACAGTCGGTCGACCCATATGATATTGAACGAGACAAAGAGGCTGTCCCGAAAGCACCCGCGCTTGAACCTCTGACTTATCGACCAGCGGTATCAACGAATCCCACACCGCCGGCGCGCGGTCGCGGATAAGGCGGGCCATGTAGATAGTTGCCTCAACGTCGGCCAGCGCGTCATGGGCGTTCTCATGGGCGAACCCGTTGGCGGGGGCCAGCATGTCGAGTTTCAGGGTGGGTCGCTCATTGTGGTTGATGGGTACCGTGATGGCGTTGGGTGCCAGGGCTGCCGTGGCCTGCGCCAGGCGCAGCACATCCGCCCTCTGATTGCCGTTCGTGTTGGTCAGGTAGATCGGCTGCAGCGTCTGATAGAACGCCTGCCGCATCAGAGGCTCGTCGAAGGAGAGTGTGTTGTATCCGGTGAAGATCGCCGGCGACCACTCGCGCAGCCTCTGGGCAATGGCCAGCATCGCTTCGTAGTGCGTCTGTAAGCTGGGGTCCGTCAGCATCGCTGGCGATACTCGCGTTGCCAGTAGGGCGCCTGGCGCGGGGACAACATGCGGCAGCAGGCGGCAGCGGATTTCGAAGCGGTCAAGCTCGTTCAGGTCTTCATCCGTCCGGATCGCTGCAAACTGCAGGATCTGGTCGAATGTGGTGTCCGTACCAGTGGTTTCGGTATCGTAGAAGACGAAGTTCATGGAGGAAGTTTAGCTAAACGGTTCAATACAGACACATCCAAACTACCTGTCAGAACATGAGGGGCGGAAAGCGGGCTTTCGCCGTGCTCGCGAGTGCGTCCCTATCTGACAGCGGAAGCCGACATTCGCGCTGAGGTTCGATTTCAACCTGAAGTATTGGCGCGCGGGGCGGACATGATTTCTTGTGGATGAAAAACAACTAAAATTCTGATATTAAACACGAAATTTTGAATTCGTAGGCATCGCTGCAAGGAATTCGCAACCAAACATCGCGCTAAGCGATGTCAGCCGGAAGCAGGTCCCAGAACAGCGGATCGCGATCAACCAATGCGGTAGCATCTAAGGGCGTGCTTCCAGACAGATCAGAGGTAAAGCGCACGTCCGATACGTTTGCAGGCGGCTGCTCACGCATCGCCGGTATGGTGCGCAAATCGAAGTATCGTAGTGAACTCTCGGCAAGTCGTTGATCGAAAGGTACATCAAGAGAGATCGCAAAACTTGTGCCGAGCGTTGATGCAACCACGTCGTGGAGCTTGAGTAGCAGGTCTTCGTCATCGGCTATCCGGTCTTCAATCATCGCAATCAGATCAGAAAGTGCCAATCCTGCCGGCACCCGTTCAATCATCAGCGAGGCGAGAACGGCAACCGTGCCGGGTGGCGGGTTACATTGGTCAAATGAGAAACTGTGCTGCCGCAATCGGCCGGCGCATGTTTTTACTTCAAGCCTGATGTCGCCGGCCGAGAAGTCAAAACGCGCGCTGTCATCGATCCGCCACGCGGCCAGAGCGCGCGCCGGACTGCGGCACCGTGATATCAAAAACAACTCGCCAAAGAGTCCGTTGAGCGATCTGACGGGCGGCCTGCGAATGCTCTGGAATATCGAGGCAAGTCGCTGCACGGCACTCGCAAGATCAGTACGCGAGGGTGTGTCTCCCATGTGGCGCATGATGATATGGCACACGGACAGGAAATAACGGATCGTCTCCGGCTCGGCGGATCGGCAACGCGCAACCGTAAAGCGTCCATCTTGCGTATCACCATGGGTATCGGTGATCCGGCAACCGAGTTCAAACTGCGCATCGAGCGATTCCAGTCTGATCGGCGGCGGCGCGCGCCCGCTGGCATCGGACGTGCGCACAAGCAGGCAGGCTTTGCCCCGCGAGTCCTTGCCGACGAAGTAGCTCTGATACGAAGCGACCGGCCTTACGGCAAATACTGGTGTACCGGATTGATCGGCAGGCGGCGCAGCAAGTGCTTCGAAGACTTCGAAGAGCGCAGCGGTCATGTGTTCTGACCGGGCTGGTCCTGATTAACCCAGGCGGCTTCCATGCGCGCGGGAACCCAGACCACCAAGACCGGAATATTCTCGGCGATAATCGGACCGGTCTGCTCTCTGCGTAAATCCAACGTGTGTATCTGGATATTGACTTGACCGTCCTCGCGCATGTCGCGGTCACCAGGGTAGATTTCACCGCGGCGTTCACGCGGCCATTGCGGGTTGGCACCTTGATAGAGATTTACGACCGCCCCGTTTTCATCAACTGATCGTCTGCGCCGGGTGCCGGGGCTCATCCGGTAGACAGTGCAAACTTCATCCGGGTTCTGCTCAAGCGCGCGGCTAAGCTGCAAAAGCAAGCCCGTGATCTGCTGGGAGTCGCGCGAACTGGTAATGCGCATTGGAACCAGAAGCTGCTCCATCACAGCGCGAAGCGACAAACCGGACGCGATTTCGTGGCGCTGTTCGTCGGTACGGTTCGGGTGGCCGTCCACTTCTTCAAAGTTCGTGGTGGCTATGAAATCCGCTACAGTCTGCCGGTTTGCTCGTACGACTTCGTCCGCGGCAAGGACGACCCGCGGTGCAACCCAGCTATCCGAAAAGCGCCCGCGAATATAGTCGAATTCCAGAACGTTGTGACGGCAAGGCCGGAGCGCGTTATCCAGAACAAACGCCCGTTTCCAGTCATTGAGTGAGCGTCCGCTATCGCGGATTTGTTCGAGTTGGGTGCGCATGTCTTCTTCATGCTCGACATAGCGCTGAAAGGCGCGATGCGTCCCCTGCTCCAGATACACCCGGCAGAAACCGAGATAGCCGCGCTTGTACCCAAAAAAGCGCGCGCGCTGTTGCACCGTGTCGGCATTGCCGACACCGATGCCGCGCGGCATGTATGTGACGGTCAGGCCTTCAACGGTGAAGCCACGATCCATGGCCTGCCCGCCTACGAGAATCCAGCCATAGACGCTTCGCCAGTCCACCGGCGGTGTTCTCCCGCCGCTGGCATTAACTTCAAGAATGCGGGTGCTGCGAAACGCAAAGCGTAGCGTCGGCGCAAGCTCGTCGAACGTGGGCAAACCGTCCTGCACAGTCTCAGCGAGATCTTCGTACGCACCGCGCAGTTCGTCCAGGAGTTCCTGCTTGTCCGGATCATTGTCCGGCAAGCCCAAGATGCGCTTCCATTCCTCAAAAATGTCGCGGACCCAATTGTAGTACTCCCTGTGCTGGGCTGTACGGTGCGAAGGATGCACGAGCATCGATCGGTTGCCACGATTTCCGCCTTGGCGAAGTCCGGCAGCCACGCCCACCATAAATATCCGCAAGGCTTCAAGAAGCGTGTCAGGGGGTTCTGTGAGCGGATTAGCGTTTGTCGGCACTTCCGCTGTCGGGATCGTACGCACAAGCGCCTGGTTGTCAGCGAAGAAATCGCGTCCACCGACATAAGCTTCACCCGGCGTCAGCACTTCGACAAAATTTGGGGAAAGCGAGTCTACGATGCTGACGAGCAAGGGGGCCTGCGGGGTGGCAGTATACTGGAGATAGGTGTGAAGCGGCAGCGTACTGCGCATCTCCATAAGCCGCGCATAGGTGCTGCTCTCATCGCCCTGCGCAACTTCGGTGTTCAGGCTGGCTTGATCGGCCTCATCGTCAATGATCAGAACCGGCACGCTTTCCATGCCAACAGCGCGCAACAATGCCGTTAGGTTCCCAAGCCGCTGATAGTGCTTAAGGACAGTCACAAGGACTGTCATTTTGTAATCGTTGGGCGTTCCCGGATCACGCCATGCCTCGAAGACATCGCGCATGGTCTGGACTGTCGAATCTTCATGCTCGGGGTTCTGGAAATGCATCCAGCCCCGTGCCCGGTCGGGATCATCAAGACGCAAGTCGCGGCGCACACGACCTGTTGATTGCTCAAGCAGCGGATTGGAACTTCCTGCAACGATGATGACCATCTGGAAACCGTTATCCCGCGCGAGGGCTGCGGCAGTCTCAAAGGACATGGTCTTTCCGCTCTGCACGTAGCCGACGACAAGCCCTGTTTCGTGACCATTCGCATCGGCTGGCGTGATCCCGCGCCCAAGGATTGAGGCCGCCGCACCGGCAATGTCATCGCGACTTTCAGCGGGTACGACGTGATCCAGAAAATCCTGTGTTTCGGGGCCGACGGCAGGTTGCCAGCGCGCACCGGGCGCGCCTCCGGCGACTGGCTGGACAATCAGCGGCGCATCATCTGTCATTTTTCACCTATGTTTTTCACGCCTCGGAGAGCGCACTGCGAATAATATCATTAACGTTGCGCCGGATCGTTCCGGCATGACGGACACCGGATTCCCGGGCAATGACTTCAGCAAGCGCGAGTGCGGCGGCAACCCTCAATAGCGCCTCGACATCTTCGCTGTCCGTCTGGGCAAAGCGCACCATGAATGGATGGATCATCGAAACACGGATATCCAGACGACGCGGCTGCTCTGTTGAGGCTGCAACGTCGCTAAACACAAGCCACTGGCTCTCAGCAGGGTCTTCGGTCAACTCGATGCTAATATGCCAATCTTTGTCACGAAACCGGATGTTGAACTCCTTGCGTGCCAGCGTTCCGGCATGGGGCGGTTCCTCGTCCGGCGTATCGACCGGCGGCGCGTCCGCAATATCCGGTAAGGCCGATGGCAGATTGTCCTCCATGGCCCGCGCTGTGTTGCTGACCGCCTGTGTGGCCGTGTTGGTAAGCTGCGCGCGTGCCGGTCGCGCGCGATAACCTTCGGCCTGCTTGAGAAGTGGCAACTCTTCGCTGTCCAAATGCTCGCGCAAGAGCTCAAGGAATGGCTGCTCGTTCTCGTCCCAACGAAAGCCGTCCTTCGTATGGCTCACTTCGAAGCCATCCAGGTGCAACTCGCCGAAAAGCCGCTGATATCGGAAACTGTTCGAACTGCCGAAAATCGCGGCGGGGCGGTAACCTTCATCACCGCTGCCTTCAATGACGCGCCCGCGTCGAAACAGGGAGAATCCTGCTTTGGCTGTATTCGCCGTTTCACGCAGCGCGGCAAAGCCGTGAACTGAAAGCCCGTCGCCGAAATCAAAAGCCACGTCCTTGCGCCAAAGCTTGGCGGGTTTGTCCTTCTCCCGAAAGTACGGTGCCGTTAGGACAGGCGGTTCTTGCGGTGCCAGCGCATCACCGCCAAAGCGGAGCTCCAATGTGCCTTCGCGAATAAACACACGGTAGATATCGGTCAGATGCTCCTTGAGCTTCCCGACCGTCCGTCCCACCGGGACCTGGAAAATGTCCTCCAGAATGATTTCGGTATAGTGGTGGTTTACGTCCTCGGGTTCTTCATGAATATCGAGCTCTTCGATTTCATCATTGACGATGTTCTCGATCTCGAAGCGAACAGTTCGGGCTACGTCTTCGCCGAACGCGGATGTGCGCACCGACCATTGCGGTGCGAACCAGCAGGCGGCGCTTTTCATACCCATTCCAAATTCGGCAAGGCCGGTCCGATCAGGCGGAATGGCAGCCGGACGAAATGCACGCCCAAAATCCTCAAGCGCAATGCCCGCCGCATTATCGCGGATGGAAATGCGGGCGGGTGCGGCGGTATCGATATCGATACTGACGACAAGCTTGAATTCATCCCCGTGGTGCGCGCGAAGCGCCTCTCGATGCCGCGAGTAGCTTTGGACGGAGTTGTCCACGAATTCGGCAAGCGCAAACCACGGCTTGTAGTTTAGGTGCCGAAGCACCGCGAGCACACTGACTCCGGGCCGAATATCAACCTTGTTGGGCGCCAAACCTATGTTCCTTCAAATTGTGCGCGTATCAGGCCGCTGAAATGAGGGCTGCTTGCACGTTGTCTTCCCGCTTGGGACGGATGGGAGCTTTCGCCGTCTCGCCTTGCTCATCAGGAGCAACGGAAAGCAACTGGCGGGCAATCGCGCGCACGACTTCAACATTCACGGCGTTTCCGAGCGCTTTAAAGGCTGCTGTCTGCGCTTCCGGCAAATGCTTGAGAGTACCCATGCTTTGCAGTCGGCTACATTCGCGGGTCGTCATGTAGCGCCGCTCCCATGCGATCACCGGCACCTGGCTTGTCGTCATCGCCACGAGCGACGGCGCTGTGACGGGACGTTTCACACGAATGCCGGAAGCCCGGAACTGGATGACGAAATCCCAAATCGAGCGCTGCTCGCCTTTGCAGTTCCACTCGAATTTCTGAAAGCTGGGCGCAAAGCCGCGGATGCGCGGCAGCCACTCGTCAATCCAACCCTTGTGACGCTCATAAAGCTCACGGTTCTGCCGAATGAATTCGATCTTCCATTTGGGGAAGCTCTCTTGCGTATCTCGCGCATAAGCAGGAAGCGCCGCTGTGATCTCGTCGGCTGCCAAGCCACGCAGCGACTTCCCGAAACAGCCTTTATAGGATTTGAGCTTTGACAATCTGGTGCCGTAAGGAGAGCGGTCGCGATAAGGATATGTTGCGCCAAATTCCATGGCCCATATCGGGAACGACGGAAGCTGTTCGTCTGCAGGAAACCTGTCAAGAAATGCTTGCCATGCTTCCAGATAACTAATGAATGCCGGAGGCAATACGCGCGCATCGGTCGGGTTCTTGTCCAGAACCCTTTTTATCGACAGATCGGTATTGGCGTCGGGGGCGGGCCATGAGAAGTCTTCCAGACCGCCGCGCCGACCGACAATGAATGCCCGCTCGCGGATTTGTGGTACGCCGAATTCGTGAGGCGAGAAATGGTTGTCATCTACGCTGTAACCCGCCAGCCGTAGCCGGTGGATAATCGAACGCCAGGTCTGCCCCTGCCTGTGCCGGACAAGGTTTGGCACGTTCTCGATGATGAAAAACCGGGGCTTGTGCAGCCGCAGAATGCGCACGATGTAATCGATTAGATCGCCCCATTGCGGACACTGAAATCCCTGTTGCCCACCCGCTTTCGAGAAGGGCTGACAGGGAAATCCGGCGCACAGGATGTCGTGGGCAGGCACAGACGCCAGATCAAGCGCACGGATGTCGCCGTGGGGTCTGATACCGAAATTTTTTTGGTAGAGCGCGGCAAGTTTGTCGTCACGCTCACACGCAAAGACGCACTCATGACCGAGTGATTTGAGGGCGAGGTGAAAACCGCCGAGTCCGGCGAATAAATCAATGAATTTAAGGGTCTGCATGTTACTCGATGTCCAGCTTGAGCTGCTGGCCTCTGTTCTCATCAAGAAAGCGAAGAAGGGCGTATCTGACAGTGTACTGTAGGGTGAGTGGCGGGCGTTGTGAAGCAGCGATGTCCTTTAGTTCTTCATAAGCAGACGCCTCCAGCGAGATCGTGAAACGGCGCATTTCTGTTTTTCCGGTGCCGGACATGGCCGCTCCCTGGTGTAGTTTGGCACCAACCTACACAGGGTTGCACCAGAATGCACCAAGAACCGCCCGAACCTTGGCTGGAGATGCAAACATGATGAATGTTTGCCCCACTGCATCAAGCGAGGGAATCGCTAGGGTCGCCAGCCCGCGGTCCGGCGATGCACGGCTCGCGAACCGTTGGAGGGCCAAGGTCCGCTTCGTCCCGTAGACCTTTGTCGTACGACGACACCGTATTGCGGGTCTGGGATGATTGCCGCTATCGAGCGCTGTGGAACGAACGGCAAATTCGTCCGCGAACTGCAGATTCGACCGAGCTTAGATTTCGCGCTCGCCGCGAACGACCGCAAAGCGGGCTGCAATCGCAGCATCCATACTGTGTGCCGAGGGTCGGCTTAGGGCCAAATGCGGACTAAGAGATTGGATTTTTATAGAACTGGTGCCGCTGAAGGGACTCGAACCCCCGACCCCATCATTACGAATGACGTGCTCTACCAGCTGAGCTACAGCGGCTTCTCGGACCCTACTATGGCCCTACTAGTTCTACTCCTTTGCCGCGAACTCGTTGGTTTCGCAAGCCATTCTCGCGGGGACCCGCTAATTACGAATGACGTGCTCTACCAGCTGAGCTACAGCGGCCTCCTTCTTTTTCCGCGGCCCTACTATGGCCCTACTCGTTACTGCGCGCCTTCTCTAACCTACTGGCCTCGAGCGTCAATTGCGAATGAACCCGCTGGTTATGAAGGATCTGCTCTAACGGTTGAGCTATTGAGGCTATGCGAAGGCCGATTTAACTGTAGAGACCAGTCCGTGCAAGGGGGATCAATCATTCAATAAAAACATATCTGAAAAACCGGCGCTGTTGACCCACGCTGTCTGATTCAGCATCCTAACCCGAACCGTTACGGACCTCGGGTATTGTTTTGTCGGGGTTTCGGGTTCTTTTTCAATGGAATAGCAAGGTTAGCGTATGCCTGGAAATTCTCAGAAGACGTATATGCACGACACCCACAGACTGCGGGATCCGGAACAAACTCTGGCCGTTGTACAGCCATTTCTCAAGGATATGGGCATAACCCGCATCGCTAACATTACCGGATTGGACCGCATCGGCTTGCCCACCGTCATGGTCACAAGACCCAATTCGCGTTCGGTTGCGGTCTCACTGGGCAAGGGGCTCTCTTTGAGTGCGGCCCAAGCCTCGGGGGTAATGGAAGCGATTGAATCCTGGCATGCCGAACGGATCGAGTTGGGTCTACGCCTCGCCAGCTATTCCGACCTTGTTGAGACTGAGTATGTCGTTGAGGTTGACAAACTGCCAGAGGTCACAGGCGGTCGTTTCGTCCCGCATGCCAGTATCCTATGGGTCAAGGGGCAGGATTTGACGAAGGGACGCCCTTGCTGGGTTCCCTATGAGATGGTAGACACAGATTACACCTCATCGCCAGTCAGTGGCCGCCGGGCCTTTCCTAGAACGACCAATGGTTTAGCGTCAGGGAATGATCTGACAGAGGCAACTTGCCATGCAATTTGTGAACTGATTGAGCGGGACGCCACAACGCTTTGGCATTTCCGAGGTCCTCAGGCGCGCATCGATCCCGGGACAATTGAGGATCAAAGGTGCCGACAAGCGATGGAAAGGATCGCTGCAGCGGGCTTGGACCTTGGTATTTGGAACACAACCTCGGATATTGGGATTGCGAGTTTCCGTTGCGTTATCTGCGAATTGGGTGCCGTATCCGGCCATATCGGTATTGGGGATGGATGTCACCCGGACCGATCCATCGCGCTGTTGCGGGCGTTAACCGAAGCTGCGCAAACCCGACTGACTTACATATCTGGTGCAAGAGACGATCTGGATCCAGACGAATTCTCAAGTTCATCTCGATCCTGGCGTGGACAGTACATTCAGGATCTGATCCAAAACTCCGCGGCGAGCGAGGATTTCAGGATGTGCCCGACACATATGACTGACTCATTTGACGAAGATTTGGCTCTTATTAAGACTCAGCTTTCCATTGTTGGAATACCGCAGATTGTGATCGTAGACCTTTCGCGACCTGAAATTGACATCTCGGTTGTTCGGGCTGTAATCCCGGGTCTTGAGGCACCGCATGACGACCCGGATTTCGTGGCAGGGCCACGTGCGAGACAGGCCGCGAAAGTGCACGCATGAATGTAATTGTGTTTGTAGGGCCAACACTTTCGGCCAACAGTGTTTCGGAAATTCTTGATGCGACTATTCTGCCTCCGGTGCAGCAGGGTGACGTTTATCGTGCAGTCAAAAGCAATCCCAAAGCCATCGGAATTATCGATGGGTATTTTGATGGGGTTCCATCCGTTTGGCATAAGGAAATTCTGTGGGCGATGGAACAGGGTATTCCGGTCTACGGTAGCGCAAGCATGGGTGCATTACGTGCCGCCGAATTGGCAGACTTTGGTATGATCGGTGTGGGCCGCGTGTTCCAGGATTACTTGAGTGGCACAATCCTCGACGACGATGAAGTTGCTGTTATTCACGGCCCCGCGGAACTTGGGTTCAAACCTTTGAGCGAGCCTATGGTCTCGGTCCGTGCAACTGTAACAAAGGCGCGGGAAGAAGGCGTTTTGCCTCCTGATACAGCTGTTGAACTGGTGCGATTGACGAAGGAACTGAATTATCGCGACCGAGGTTGGGACAGGATCACAGGCTCCGCCGCCGGACTTTCTGGAATAGAGGCTTTCCTTGATTGGCTGCCGCAGGGTGGCGTTGACGTAAAGGCCGACGACGCTCGCGAGATGCTGTCAATGATGGCCCAACACCTTGGCGGAACTGCGCAGCTTGTTGGTGAACCTGCCCGAGTCGAACGGACGCTGGCTTGGCGCGAGCTTTGCGATCGCGTTGACGCCGAACGCCCCTTGGGAATCGAAGGTGACGCTGCTTTGGTAGATGAATTAAGGCTTACCCCGACGCATTACGCGCGCCTACGGGACAGAGCGGCTCTTGCCCTGTTGTCGAGAGAAGAAGCACGCCGAGCTGAACGCCAATTGCAGCGCAACGATTTGGTTCAGCAAATGTCGCGCCACCGCTTTGAAGCGGGTCTGCCACGACGCTCGGATCTGATGTCGTGGCTGGAAGACAATGATCTGACTTTGCAACAATACGAGACACTGCTTGCTGATCAGTGCCACACCGATGCGGCAATCGCCGAGCGGAATCACACGTTGAATGTTGCCATAATAGATGAGCTGCGGCGCGATGGAGTTTATTCGGATTTGAAGGACCGAGCACACCGAAAATCGTTGGTAGTGCAAGATCAGACTGATGCAGTCGAGACAAGAGCCCCGACCAATCGGACCCAGATCCTGATGTGGTATTTTGAAACTTGTCTTGACCGTGACGTACCTGATGATCTTGAATCCTATGCAGCCGCTCTTGGTCTGGAAGGGCGTGAAGAGTTGATTGAATTGATTGAAGCCGAATACTTGTTTTGTCATTTTGACAGGTCCCAGGCTTAACGCGGACATTGGGATTTAATCGGTGCCGCGCCGCTTGGTAAATCCTAGGGGGAGACAGATGGGCTGGTCTGTGACTGCTGAAGAAGAGATACCGGGCACCCGGTTCCTTTTGTATCCGCAATCGCCATTTCTGGAACCGGGCATGAAACCCGAGATGGTTGAAATCTCTGCGCCGCAAGGCTCTATCGGCCCAGGCCCTTCTGGGCCTCGGATGTACGCAATGAACCCGATTGGCAAGACGACGCCATATGGGGCGATGATCCCGGGACCTGACGGGCCGCAGATGTACCTTCCAGCTTGGGACGGATACATTCTTCCGCCGCCTGAACCGGATGAGTTCGGCAATTTCATTCACATAGATCCGTCTGATCCGGCTTTTGAAGCCGCGCATTTGTTTGGGTCCGCGCATTTCACAATGGATGTTTGGGAGGGGTATTTCGGGCGGCCTATACCGTGGCATTTCGAACAAGACTTTGATCGGCTGGAATTGTCTTTACTGCCAAGCCTCGACAACGCGCATATCGGATGGGGTTTTCTGGAAACCGGTGGGACAACTGAGCATGGGGAAGAATACCGCCCATATAGCTTGAATTTTGATGTGGTGGCGCATGAAATTGGACATGCAATAATATACAGCGTCATCGGTTTGCCGTCCGACGGAGACGCATCGGGCGAGTACTACGGATTCCATGAATCCGCAGCGGACATGGTGGCTTTGCTTGCATCGCTGCATTTCGGGTCGGTTGTCGAAGACTTGCTTAGAAACACGAGGGGAAACCTATACACCTATAACCGCCTCAGTCGGTTTGCCGAACTTTCTCAAAATGCGCAGATTAGGATCGCTGCCAACGACCGGGTTCTGTCCGAGTTTTCACACGGGTGGTCCAGTGAACATGCGCTATCGGAACCTTTGACCGGCGCGATGTTCGACATCTTGGTGGATATCTATCACGAAAGGTTGGTGGCGCACGACGTGATTGATCCCGAGATGGAGGACTTGTCGGATGAACTTGAGGGTACCCCGGAATATAACGAGATAATGCAGGACTTGTTCGACGAGCATTACGCGGAAAATCCAGAGGGTTTCAGAATTGCATTGGTCGAGGCCAGGGATCTTTTGGGTTCATATCTCGCCGACGCGTGGGAGATGCTGGATGCAGACATGCTCAGTTATTTTGGAGTTGAGCGTGCGCTGTTTGTCGTTGATCAGGAGATCACCGGAGGTGCTTTTCGCAGGATCATTGAAGGCAACTTTAGAATGCGCGAAATTGGGCTGACGAGACCCGGTCCGCGTCTGAGCAAACCGGATGGGACCAGCCACGCATCTTCAGTTCGAACATTGAAACCAGAGTAGAACGACCTGAAAGTCTTTGTTTTTGGCCGCGTTTTGTGGCAACTTGTGCGCAAGGGATGATATTTGAGACTGAGCGCGCATTGATGCGTTAGAGGGGTGGATGGGGTCTACGACGTCATCTTTCTTACCATAGGGAGAAATTGATATGTCTGAGTCCTTACTCAGTTTTTCAGAAGTATTATTGTTTGGAAGAGAGTTAAGCGATCTAAAACTAAAACAGAAATCCGTTCGCCTAGCGGTTGAAATTCCGGCGGCGGGTTCTCTGCCCACAGGCTTCACAACTATTGATGGGGTGACAGTCCGGTTGGACGACAGGGTTCTGGTTCAAAAGGGTGACACTGCCAATAACGAATCTGGGATCTACAAAGTTGTGGATGATGGTGCTGGTGCGTTCAACCTGGACAAGCGGAAGAAAGCCCAATATCAATCTTACGTTTATGTGCGGCGCGGTCGCCAATTTAAACATACGTTCTGGTTACAGGATTCCAACACTCACAATAGACAATTGTTCATCGAACAGGATGATCGCAGGCGCGGTCGTGGAGTGAATAATTTCATCGGAGATCAGTTCGGAGGCGATGCTCGCCTGGCCCGGATTTATGGCTTTGCATATGATGGAACTTACTACGAACTGCCGGAGCCAACGATATTCTTGGTGCATGGACATGGAGAAAGCGCCACTGGGGGCAACCTTCCGCGCGGCTTCAATCTGGAAAACACTGGTGGCCCCGATACAACGCGGCAAACGGCACGTGCGCCTCTGGATCCTTCGGTTTCTGGTGTTGCGGCAGCGGATTACCAGATGGCCAATGACATCCGTGTCTGGAACTACGATCAAGCTGATTACACGATCCGTATGGACATTGCAGCTGGTCAGATCGAAGAAGTCCTTCTGGACGTCTATTTCGAATATGATGCGCCTATGATGAGCGGCGCCAAAGTCAGCGGAGCCAAGGTGAGCGGCGCCAAAGTCAGCGGCGCGAAAGTCAGCGGTGCAAAGGTTAGCGGAGCGAAAGTGAGTGGTGCAAAAGTCAGCGGTGCAAAGGCTCGCGGCGAATAATCACTCTTAAAATAAGGCAAGGGGCGCATTTGACGTGCGCCCTTTTTCACGTTCAGAACCCTGCCTTTTCCAAACCTTCAACAAAATGTTGGGTATCGTCCGCCAGACGATCGGGTTGAACTTCCGCCCAGCGAGAAAGGGAAAAGTTGGGATGAGCCGCGCGGTGCTTGTCGGCGATCTGCCTCGCCATATCCATTTTGCCCAATTGAGCGTAGCTGGCTGCCAAAACCCGCTGACCTTCTGTCGGGTTATTCATCTTGTTGACCGCTGAAATTACGTCGTCATAGCGTTTCAGATTGTAATAGGCGCCACCCAAGTGCCAGAGGTATTGGTCAGGAAAATACGGATTCAGTCGCATCGCCTGTTGGATATGTTTTATTGCAGCTTCGTTGTCACCCCAATGTGCCAGAGCGTCAGCATAATCAGAATGCATATCTGCGTCATTGGGATTAAGTTGCAATGCCCGTTTATAAGACTCGATAGCTGAGTAATGTTCTTTACGATAAAGCTGCACATAACCGAGTTCGCCAAATCCGCGAGCGTCAGTCGGGTCTAATTCGACTGCCCGTTGTGCGAGCTTTAAGGCCTTGTCCAAGGCGCTGTTTGGGTCTTCAGTCCATGAATACCGCCAATCGATATTTAGCGTCCGCGACAACGCCGCCGCTGCCCGCGCATAACCGCCGTCGCGCTGGAGTGCAGACTCATAACAGTGCTGGGCCCTGCGGTTATCGTTCCGCGTATACTTCAGGATATGGTGCTGCCCCTGTAGTACCGATCCATAGGCCTGCATGTCGGACGGTACAGACTGGACCATTCGCTGCTTTTCGTGGCTTTCGATCATAACTGCAGTGGCCGCTACGATACATTCTGTAACTTCGTCCAGAATGTCGAATATGTCGTCGATTTTGCGGTCGAAACGTTCTCCCCAAATCGTTCGTTCAGAATTGGCGTCAATTAGCTCGGCTGTGATGCGGATTCGGCTGGACGACCTGCGTACACTACCGCGAGCCACGTAGCGGACATTCAGCCGTCGCGCTGCTTCTTGTGGAGGCATCGACTGTGTCTTGAAGAAGAACGACGAATTCCGCGCGATTATGAATAGGTTCCGGAACTTGGACAAGTTCATGATAATGTCGTCGGTCAGCCCCTCAGCGACCCAATGATCGTCCTCATCGCTGCCTTGGCTTGCAAAAGGCAACACCGCCACAGATGGGATGTCTGGACGTTCTAACACCTCGAGCTGCATTTCGGGTCGCAGAGTTGCAGCCATGGTTGCGCCTTCAATCTCGCTGCGTACGCAATAGGTTGCGACCGGTGACAGGATGTTCTTAAGTTGCTTGGGTCCAAGGAACTCATATCCATATCGCAGCCGGTTTCGGATCTGATCGTAGACTGCCGAACTGACGTAAACCCTTTCGGGTTCGGCAATTTCCTGCAATCGTGCGGCTATGTTGACGTTGTCGCCGTGAATGCCCCGCTCGTCCATCAGGACCTCGCCCAAATGAACCCCTGCTCGAAACTTGATCTGTTGATCGTCATCTCGCGCCTGGTTGTGCTGGCTTGCTATCCGGTGTAATTCCACGCTGAATTCGACTGCGCTGGTGGCAGTTTCAAAAAGCGCCAGAATTCCGTCGCCACGGACCTCGATTACCCGGCCTTGATGTTGCTCGCAGACTTGTTCCAACTGCGATAGCAGAGACTTCAACGCGTTATACGTAGCCATCTCATTCTCGCTCATTAGCCGCGAATAGCTAACAACATCCGCGAAAACGACGGCGCCCAGCTTTTGCCTGATCGTTGTTTGAGAATGTGTACTGTTCACAGTGGGCACTCAGCTAAAACTTTTCGGCGATACTGACGAACAAGATATAGCAGAATTTTGTTTTGAAAGAGTGTTGCGAATCTTAATGTCCTAGTCAAGCTTGGCACCTCTCGGCGGCCAGCACCAGCTATCTGATGCGCCGTCACCAAAGCTAATAGTTATGTTGTTGGACAGCTCTTTGGCCAACTCCTCTCGCCGTTTGCTCCACTCCTGTTGAAGTATTCCCACCACGACCATGTCATGATACCGCCCGTCTGCGAACCACGCTTGCCGCATATTCCCCTCGACCTGACAACCCAACCGACTAACAAGGTCCCGTGTGCTGTGGTTGTCTGCGCGGTAATAGGACGTGATCCGATGAAGCCCTAGTTGTCGAAATGCAAAGTCCAGAGTCAATGCAGCCGCGCGAATTCCAATACCCATACGACGGGCTGACTTATCTACGAACAGCGGAATAACGGCATCGCGGTTAATGTTTGAAATTGCTTCTAAACCTGTCAAACCCAAGGGCAGTCCTTCGGCGGTCTCGACAACAAACCAACACTTGCATCCGGCATGAGATCCGTCGATCACGTCCTTCCATGCGTCTTCGGTCTGCCAATGGTTCAACGGGACGCGCGAGGTCCGGTCAAAAAGCGACAAATCCTCAACGTCTTGAAACCAACGCACTACCGTTTCCAGGTCCACCTTCTCCAGAGGGCGCAGCCTGTAGTTCCTAATTTGGGCTTCCGACAAAGGACTCACATCCTCCAGAATTTTAAATGTATAAACTATCTTGAGACCATAGCACAAAACCGCCTGAAAAGAGAAAGAAGTAATTTTTGTCTCCAAATACGGGCATTCAAATACCCTTGGACACATAATATCCGGCCAAATCTGGTGGTTTTCGCGATCAACATCGTATCCAGTTTTTCAGTACTAATGGGTCAAACGTTTGGCTTGAGGGGCTTGATCTCAGCCCGTCTACCTTAGGTGGAGAAAGTCATGGCACCCATCGATTCCAGTCTCGCCAGCCAGCATATTGCCGAAGTTTTCGTCAAAACGCTGACACTGGCGTGAATTTCGTCATGATTACCCCTGCGAAACGAACAAATTGCCTTTCATAATCAAAAGAAACAACAAATGGAGGCATTTCGTGACTTGGAGCATTTGCATTGTCGGCGCAGGTAAGATCGGGCAGATGATCGCCACCTTGCTGAAAACATCGGCGAACTATTCAGTAACAATAGCTGATCATGATCTTGCTGCGTTGTCAGCACTAAATAAGATGGGTGTTTCGACACGGCAGATTGATGCATCTGATGATGACAATCTAATACGTGGGTTGCAGGGATTTGATGCAGTAATTTCCGCAGCCCCGTTTTTTCTGACTCCGGCAATCGCCAAAGCCGCATGCACGGTCGGCGCTCATTACTTTGATCTTACCGAGGATGTTTCGGCAACGCAGGCAGTGCGCGAGCTGGCAAGTAAGATCCAAACCGCAATGATGCCGCAATGCGGCCTTGCACCTGGTTTTGTCGGAATCGCCGGCGCTGCCCTGGCAGCAGAGTTCGACGAGATAGACAGCCTGCATATGAGGGTGGGCGCCCTGCCTTTGTATCCAACCAATGCTCTGAAATATAATCTGACGTGGTCGACTGACGGTTTGATCAACGAATACTGCAATCCCTGCGATGCAATCGTAAATGGCCAATGCGTCAAAACTGCCCCGTTGGAGGATTATGAAATCTTTGGCCATGACGGGGTGGAATACGAATGCTTTAACACCTCGGGAGGGCTTGGAACATTGCCCGAAACCCTGGAAGGCAAAGCGCAGGCTGTGTCATATCGATCAATTCGCTATCCAGGACACCGGGATATTTTGCGTTTGCTGTTAAATGACCTAGGGCTGGGACAGCGCAAGGACCTTCTTAAAAACATTTTCGAGAATGCGTTGCCACGCACGGATCAAGATGTGGTTTTGGTTTTTTGCACTGCACGTGGCACGATCGACGGATCGCTGCGCGAGAAATCTTTGATCAACAAATCCTTCGCGCGCACCATAGACGGGCGGGTTTGGAGTGCAATTCAGGTAACAACCGCTGCGGGAGTGCTGGGCGTTGTGGATTTGATGCGGACGGGTGTGCTGCCGTCGCAAGGATTTATTCGACAGGAACAAGTCAAGTTACCCGAGTTTCTGAATACAGAATTTGGCCGGCTGTACCGCGCTGGCAACGTAACTCAACAAAACAAGGCTGCCTGAGAAATGAAAGATGTCATGATGACTGTAGACACTGTTTTGGCGAATCTGGATCTGACGGCCGCTGACTTAAGCGGTGGAACCTTGCGTGTGACTTCCCCAATCGATGGAAGGCAGCTGGCCACGGTGAACGAGACCTCCAAGGTTGAGATGGGCGCTATCATTGCTCGTTCAAAGGCAGCTTTTCGTGATTGGCGCGTTGTACCTGCTCCACGAAGGGGTGAGTTGATACGGCTGCTGGGTGAGGAACTGCGTGCAGCTAAAAACGATCTGGGTGCCTTGGTCAGTTGGGAGGTCGGTAAGATTACGTCTGAAGGGCAGGGTGAGGTGCAGGAGATGATCGACATCTGCGACTTTGCCGTTGGTTTGTCGCGCCAATTGTACGGCCTGACCATCGCTTCGGAACGCCCCGGACATCGAATGATGGAAACTTGGCATCCGGTTGGCCCGGTTGGTGTCATCTCTGCCTTCAATTTTCCGGTGGCCGTTTGGTCATGGAATGCCGCAATTGCCCTTGTCTGCGGTAACCCGGTGATTTGGAAGCCGTCTGAAAAAACCCCACTTACCGCCATGGCCTGCCAGAGGGTTTTCGAGCGTGCGCTGGCTCGGTTTGGCGACGCGCCTGACGGACTGCTGCAAACGGTAATTGGTGGAACAGATTTAGGGGAAACTCTGGTCGCAAGCGAAGATGTTCCGATTATTTCCGCAACTGGATCCACCCGTATGGGTCGCGCTGTTGCGCCGGTTGTGGCTCAACGGTTCGGCAAATGCATTTTGGAGTTGGGCGGAAATAACGCGATGATCGTCGGACCTTCTGCCGATCTTGAAATGGCGGTTCGGGCGGTCGTTTTTTCTGCTGTTGGCACAGCTGGGCAACGTTGTACCTCGCTCCGCCGTTTAATTGCTCACAACTCGATAAAAGATGAGTTGGTCGCTCGGTTGAAGAAAGCATATTCCGGCCTGCCGATCGGCGATCCGCTGAGCGAAGGAACACTGGTCGGGCCATTGGTGGACGAAGCCTCCGGTGCTGCGATGACAGCCGCTCTAAGCGCCGCCGAGGCCGAAGGCGGCATCGTGTTCGGCGGTAAACGCGTGACAGAGGGTGTACCCGCTGGCGTTTACATGGAACCCGCAATTGTCGAGATGCCAGGCCAAACTCGGACGGTCAAAACTGAAACCTTTGCCCCGATCCTTTACGTTATGGGCTACGATGAGTTCTCAGAGGCCATCGATCTCCAAAATGATGTCCCGCAGGGGCTGTCCTCCTGTGTGTTTACCCTGAACATGCGCGAGGCCGAGCAGTTTCTGACCGCAGCAGGATCTGACTGTGGTATCGCAAACGTAAACATCGGCCCGTCAGGGGCTGAAATTGGTGGAGCGTTTGGCGGAGAAAAGGAAACCGGAGGAGGTCGAGAAAGTGGTTCCGACGCATGGAAAGCCTACATGCGCCGTCAGACAAACACTGTTAACTACTCTGCTGAGTTACCCTTGGCACAAGGGGTCAAATTCGACATTTGATTTCTTCATTCAGTCGCTGAACAGGTAGTCCAAACTCAAAATAGCTTCGGCTTTCTTATTAGAAACTGTCAAGAATCGGGCCAACTCAGCGACGTTGTTGGCCCGGTTCTGTGATTCTGAGATACGAAAATACTCTTCCTTAGATGCTGATCGGATCTGTTCGATTTCGTGAGACAGTTCGTTGCGAAGAGTCGGCAAAATCCGCTGCACGGACTCAACTGGGCTGCTTTCGCCAATCAGGCCGACCCGAAGGGCATGCCCCGCAAGGTAGTCGTTGGAAAACTCGCAGGCGATGTTTAGTACGTGCAGCTTGACTTGGTCGGCGCAGAAATCTCGGATGATCTCGATACTGCCGGGGTCGACGCACAATACCAGCCTGTCGCGCCGAAAATGGTCGTAAAGCATGTTTACAACTGCACGGCGGTGTCGGGACCGTTTCGCCAATGTGGTTTCAATCCCGCCCAGATCCGGTAATGGAGTGTTCTCTTCGTTGAATACGTAGTGAAGGCAGGGAAGGTCGGTTTCTGTCTTGATCTGATCCACAAGTCGCTTGGCCACGTGCCATTTTTTGCAAGTAACTAAATATAGATCCCGATCCGGCCCAAGTGTATTTGACGTTTCCCAAAAGCGTTGGGTAAATCGGCGACCTATGCGTCCGCGATTGGTCAGAAAGCGGTGTAAACTTCGACCTTCATCCGAAATTTGAAAGGTTACGTCCTTGCCGGCGTACAGCTGTCCCAATCGGTCTTTTAGTTCTTGGGCATGAGGGCTGATCTTGCGGGCGAACAAATAGTCCTGACGAAGCAGCATGTCATAATGATCATTGTAAAATGTGACGGGCATTCCATAGTCTGAAAACATCAGAAATGTCAGCGTACGGTTTTCGATTTCTTCCTTTGGGATAAGGTGGCGAACCAAAGTTTGAAAAAAGGTTTCATCCGGTATCCACGTTGTGGAGAAGAACCGGACTACGTCGCGACGGTCGTTCAGAAACTTTTGGATCATCTCCACCGTCCGGCGACGCAGGCACCACCACTGACTGCCGATCATAACTTGAATATCTCGGGGGATATCGCGAGTTAGGCCCAGCTTTTTCTGGAACTCGTAACTTGCATAAAACCGTCCCGCCTGAGTTCGCTCATTAAAGTAATGCCGATAGATCAACCGGTCCTTTTTCATACCGGTCTTGATCCAATTGCTCTCAAAGAAATCGTGGCTTTCAATGAAGTCCGCATCATTATCATCCAAAAAGCGATGCGCGTATTCGGCGGTTTTGATCGCCATGCAGTCACCAGACAGCATGTAAAAATGCGTGGCACGTGGGAATGCTTCGGTCGCCGCCTGCAAAGCATTCAATGTCGCCTGAACCAGCGACCACGCCCCCCAACCGCATTTAACCCGTTTTGCGGTGAAAGTGACGTTGGGGTTGTCGGCCAAGGCAGCAAACAGGCGTTCATACTCCGCTTGCCCCGAGCGCGCGTCGAAGTGGATTGCCATACAATCGCCGGCGGCAGTCAGTTGATTGGCCTGCGCGATGATCGCATCGGGGTTTTTATGGCACAAAAGGATGAAGGCAATCTTTGCCATTGGACTTCCGCAAATTCCGTTTCTGCCTGTTTGCAACCGTGATACTTATGATGAACGATTGAATAAACAGAATATTTTTGGTTCTTTGATTTCAAATGCGGGGGTGTCGTTCTAAGACGCGACCGGCAGAGGAGGCGCAGTCGATGGGTTTTCCCGGAACATGGATGACCGAGAGCCAAAGTATGGTCTACCGAGTTGTGCCTAAATGCGCCTGCTCGACGATTGGCCAGATCATGTTTTATTCGGATCACGGCAAATTCTTTGAAGGCGATATACACGATGCGACGAGCGGATTACACAAATGGGCCTTTGACGAAAGCAAGGGTTTGATCACCCGAAACGTACGGTCTCACGGTTCGTATACGTTCACTTGCGTTCGAAACCCATATACCCGCATCCTGAGTTCATTTTTTGACAAGATTTGCGGCATTCAGCGAAACGGGAAACGTTACCGCGGTAATCTGGTTCCAACGTTGATCTACAACTACGGGATCGAAGTTGGTGGTGAGGACGGCAAAGGAGATTTCGATCAAATTGCCAGCTTTCGCAGGTTTCTACTCTTTGCTCGAGATACGATCCTTTGGCGCCGACCGATGGATCCTGATATTCATTGGTCTGCCATGTCAGGGCATGTCTCAACCCTGATAGCAAATGGCGGACGATACGATCGCATATTTTGGACCGAGAAATTCAACGACGGCATGCAGGATGTTCTCG
>NZ_JBXWSJ010000034.1:0-49284 GCF_059613365.1 Ruegeria sp. BHSA163 | reverse complement strand
GTACCTGGCAGTGCGGTCGTCCAGAAAGGATTTTTTTACTTCAAGCGAGTTCGCAAATGAGATGGGAGGACACTTGGCAACAATCGGCAACGCCAGAGAAAACCAGTTCATCTATAACCTTGTAAAAAACGACAAACGTTTCTTTAGTACGGACAGCGTATGAAATATTCACGGCCCAGCTTTCGGGCTTTATCAACTGCCTGGCAGCAACGAGCCGTCTGGCGGTTGGGTTTGGAGCACAGGTGAGCCACTCACATATACGCGGTGGTCGAAGGGTAATCCTGACAATTTTCGCGGCAGGCAAGGATATGGTCACTTTTTTGCCAACCCAAAACATTCACGCGAACCACACTTTTGGGACGACGGGAGTGACTACGCAAGGACATTTGTTATCGAGATTGAATAGCAGGCGTCACTAAGTCCGTTTATTTAAAGTTACAGTTCCAAAGATGTATTTCAAACTCAGGTCACTTGCCCACTTCGGACTGGTCAGATTTTTCTGATGGCACCTCTTCTAACTGCAAACGCAAACCCCCGACAGTTTTTTTCTCGATTCAAGGCCAGAGATTTACTATACTAAAGTAGCAATCAGTGAGTGGTTGTGTTTTCAAACGATTCTGGCCGCTTCTCCGACACATCGGCGAAGCGGCCAATTTTTTGTGCGATGGGTTTAGAACGAACATTTTCTAGCAAATCTTGTTTGGGTTATGTTTAAAGATCTCTTTTGATCTCTTAGTCCTCGAGTTTGTTCCAAGCTGCAAACCAAACTAAAGTCTAGGGTCCGTCTATTGCTCAGAAATTCTCAGGGTTAAAGACCTCGACTCTTAACTAAGAAATCCTCAACTGCATCAAAGCGAAGTGCTCGAATTTGCGAGCAAAGCTGCCTGTGTTCTGTTACTGACCCTAAGTTTTCCTAAGATATTCGTGACGTGAAATTTCACGGTTACTTCTTTCAAACTCAGATCTTGCGCTATCGACTTATTGGATTGCCCCGAAGCAAGCATCCGCAGAATCTGTCTTTCTCGGACAGTTAAGCCATAGTTTTGGAGTTCGCTGTCAGGCTGACCCTGGGAATTGCCGGCAGAGATTTCAACGGGATTATTCGCTATCAGTTCATTGATGCCGGCTAGCATCAAGTCGACTGGCATAGATTTTGGGAAAAAAGCAAGCGCCCCAAGTTCAATGGCTTTATCCGCAACTTCAGGGGAAGCAACCCCTGAAATTATCACTGTTTTTTGGTCGGGAAACCGCGATCGGAGCCGGATCAAACCTTCCAAACCGTCCATCCCTGGCATCTGATAGTCGATAATTGCAAGATCGATGTTTCTGAAAGTTGAAAGCGCGACGTATGCCTCCTCAGCACTTGAGGCTACCTTCACTTCGAAACCGGCTTTTTCAGCCAGGTAGCTGGCCAATGTATCGCGAACCAGTTGATGATCATCGGCTAGTAAAATGGTGCTCATCAAGAACCGAACAGCCTCCGAGAAAGAACTATTATGCCTCAAACAACGATTGACTTAGACTCTGTTAATCTATGTTCGACGCTCAAATCAGTGATAGCTTGATTGTAACACCATGCAACCGGGGAGGCCAATTCTATGAACTTAAGAAATGCTCTGACTATCGTGGCTACTTTCGCCGTGATGTGTTTTTCATCAGCCTATGCACAAAATTCGATCCCGTTGACAGTTGTGCTTGTGGGCGGCGAGCAGAAAGAACTCTCGTTGGAGGTTTTGGATTCGCTAGACCAAGTTTCCTTTTCCACCTCTACTATTTGGACTGACGGAATTCACCAATTCAGCGGTGTTCCGATTTCCAGTCTTATCCAACACCTAAACGCCGATGGCGAACTCCTTAAACTTTATGCCTTGAACGATTATTCCGTTGAGATGCCGGTTGCAGAGCTCGAGGAAGAAGTTCCAATTATTGCAACTCGGATTGACGGGGCCACAATGTCGGTTCGGGAAAAGGGACCTTACTGGATAATGTTTCCGTTTGACGACAGTCCCGATTATCAGACCGAATCTAACTATGCGCGCTCGGTTTGGCAGTTGAAAAGAATTGACCTTCTCGAATGATTTGTAGGCATTTCTGGGCTTTAAAGCGAAGGTTTATGGAGGTGCAATGCGATTTAGGTTAGGCCGGATTCTTATTCCGGCATCTGTTTTGTTTCTTGTTGCGCTCGTGGTCGCCTTGGGCCGTAATCTTTGGCTTGAGCAGCGCGCGCTATCTACTGCTGGCAGCGAGAACGCCCAATGGACGATTTTGCAGTTGGACACCGAGTTCGCCAATCTGCGTTCCGTCTTGCTTGAAGAATCTTCCCGTATCAGCCCAGACACCGCAAGAATTTACGTACAGACCCAAATAGCCTTAAGTCGTATCGATCTCGTTAGCCAAGGAACGGCTCGAGAAATAATTGAGAGCGATAACCGCGCGTCGGAGTTGTTACGGGAACTTCAACAATTCGCCGATGAAACAGAAAGGCTTACGCAAAGTAACAGCTCAACCAACGATGTTGTTGAAATTGTCAACTTAACGACACGGTACCAACCGGTAGCCCGTGAATTGGCATTGTTGGGTATTTCCATCGGAGCCGAAAGAACCGAGGCCCGTAGGCAAGAATTTTCGTCAGCTCTCAGAAATGCCGGCCTGGTCGCGACTTCAGTCGTCATCGTATTAGCGGCAGTACTTCTGTTTCTGTACAGAATGCTAAGTCTTTCCAGAAAGCGCGACCTTGCACTTCGCGAAACAACAGCCCGGTTAGAGTCTACAGTGTCTGCTTCGCTTGATGCCATAGTCATCGGAAATGAGAGGGGTGAAATTGTAGAATTTAACCAGGCTGCTGAACAGGTTTTTGGTTCGAAGAAAAAAGACGTTTTAGGCAACAAAATCGAGGGCACAATCCTCCCAGATGTTCATTATCAAGAAAATAATAACGAGCCTAACGCGCTAATCCCAAAACTCATTCCCGGGCTTCCCGAAAATAAGCGGGTCGAGATTTTGGGAACGAGGCGAAATGGAGAAGTGTTCCCAGCAGAGGTCAATGTGACAAGGGTATCGAATACAGGCGGCGGCTTGGTCGCCGTCTATCTGCGCGACATAAGTGAAAGAAAGCGCAACGAGCAAGCGTTATTGGAGGCCAAAGAAAGAGCGGAGCGAACTGATCGAGCAAAATCACGGTTCTTGGAAATAATGAGCCATGAAATGCGAACTCCTCTCACCGGAATTCTTGGAGTTCTCGACTTGCTAAAAACTACAGACCTCACGGAGAAGCAAAATCACTTTCTGGAGGTAGCAATCGGGTCGGGAGAGATTCTGCTCGAACAAATCAACGAAGCCCTTGATATTACACGCATTGAGTCAGGTTCGTTGGTTCTGTCGCCCGTTACATTCAATCCGTACGAGAAAATTTCTCAAGTCATCGCAATTCTTGAACCATTAGCAATGAAAAAAGGATTGGAACTTGAAACCGACCTCGATCAAAACTTGTCGGCCAACTTTATTGCCGATGAAGTGCGGGTGGGCCAAATTGTCACGAACCTTGTTGGAAACGCTATCAAGTTCACTTCCCAAGGAAGTGTCCAAGTACAGCTAAGGGGTGATAGTGCCCAGCATATTACTGAGTTGGTTCTGACCGTCTCAGACTCAGGAGATGGGATACCAGCAGACCAACTTGAAAAAGTTTTCGAAGATTATGTGACCCTAGCTCCTGTCAAAGGCCGGCAGTCCAGAGGGGATGGTCTTGGGCTTCCTATTTCAAGAAAAATTGCGAGAATGATGGGCGGGGACATTACTGTCTACTCCCAATTAGATCGCGGAAGTCGCTTCACCCTCAACCTCCCCTTAAAAACAGCTTCGAAGCCTCAGCAAATTGGGTCCAAAGTTGAACGCACAAGTATAGGGAATTCTGTCTCAGCTACGCGAAAACTTTCTGTTCTTGTCGTTGAAGATAACGTAGTTAACAATTCGGTTCTTTGTGAAATGCTATCAAGCCTGGGTCATCGGGTTCACAGTGCGGTCTCAGCAACCGACGGCTACGAACTGGCAATAAACACTAAATTTGACGTTATTCTGTTGGACATTGGTCTGCCTGACGGTGATGGGTGCGAACTAACTGAAAAGATAAGAAAATCTGGCGGGTTGAATGCAACCAGTCGGATTCATGGGCTTTCCGCATACGACGAAGAGGAATACTTGGATAAGGCCTTGGCTTCAGGGATGGACGGATACACAACCAAGCCAATTCGGCTTCACGATCTACAAAAAGCATTGCTGGGAGAACCATTGGATTCGAGCCCCGTGCCTGCCGACAAACCATTAATAGACAGGAATATACTACAGGAACTTGGTGACACATTGGGTCAAGCGCAAATGGAAAAAGCTCTTTTGGAATTCTTCCGAGAGATGTCTGATTTCTTTGCGGAGCATGAAAATCTACCTGACTTGAGTGAAAGAAGCGAATTGGCGTCTCATCTCCATAAACTTAGCGGCGCTGCTGCCTTGTTCGGGTTTCGTTCGTTGACGAAAGTTATTGAGGACACACGAAAAGAAGCAACCGAGGCAGATATAAACGGATTGGAGATTGCCTTAGATCATTTAAAGCAAGAGACGGAAAACACTCGCAGGAGAATGGGATAAGCGAAATCAAACCTGAAGATCCGCACCAACCTAACGACCCGTCCATTTAGTCGTACTTTAGGCGAGTTTTAGTTCCCCAAACTATTCTAATTGGTAGGTTGATAAAATTTTGCGATAACAAATAATTAAGGAAAGGTTCAAATCAGAAGATCTGCAACCACTCACTGGAACGATCTATCGTTCTTAGCCCGCCGACGCAGCTCGGCGGGTATTTCTTTTCGGTGAGGCGGAAATTCGGTCAGGTGACATCTAACCACTTTGAGGTCTGCTCTTCCTGGACTCTATGGTCTCGTTAAATGGTAATGTTTGGCCGTCTTACCAACAGGCATGGCAAGAATTAGACGAACCTCGGCCATATTATTTCACCAATTCAGTTGCACCTTTTAGCGACCACTTGGCTCCCTATCCCCAAGTGGAAGAGCGGCTCGCGAACGGCTTCGTCATTAATACAGTTTTGGGCAAAGCCACCGCGAACGTTCGTCTACCCGCCCAGTGGTGGGCCGCTGGGCGGGTTTCAAGAGGGTCATTTCAGAGAAACTAATTAGGAACGCGCATCAACGACCGCAGAAAGGTTCTCAGGCAAACTAAAAAAGCGCTGAGGAAGTCGCGCAGGCGTCTCTTGCACCAAGACATTAGGTCACCACAATCATATCAACGCAAAAATCCTTGCCTGACCGCCAGTGCCACCTTGGATTTTCGGCGCGCCCACGATGAGTGTTGCTCCCGATGCTGGCACTTCATCTAGGTTTGCAATGCACTCGATTCCAAATCGCCCAGTTGGCAACCAAGCATAATGGGTCGCGAAATCCTGACTGGCCCCTAAGTCGAGCGAAAGTGTGTCTACTGCAATCGACCGTGCACCCGTCTCCAGGAGCATCTGCGTCGCTTCAATATGGAATCCCGGATAATGCTGAATGCCGTCTGCGTCTGCATTCCTGAATCCGGGGGTATCCGTCTTCGTACTCCAACCTGAATTCATGGCCACACAAGCTCCATCGGGGATCGGACCGTTGGCATCTATCCAAGCCTGCAGGTCCTTTGGCGTCACTTGGGTATCGGCATCCTCTGCAGCGCGAGCGCGGATATCGACTACGGCTAATGGGCAAACCAAATCGTTAACTGGGATTTCGTCCACAGACAGACCGTCTGCTGAGAAATGCAAGGGCGCATCAATGTGAGTTCCCGAATGCTCGTCCACTGTATAGACGAACACGTTGAACCCGTGGTCGGCGAAATTTGCAGGTTGTTCGCGGTTCAAACCCGGTTCGCCGACCCAGGTCGGGAATTCTTCACTAAAGGTGTGGGTCATATCTACAACACGACCATGACCGGCCGCCAAGGTGGCCGGCGCTGAGGCGACCAACCCTGCAGCCGCTGTTACTGGCACCGCGGCTGATGCACGCAGTATGTCACGCCGGCTCAACATCCGGTTCTTTACTGAATTCATTACGCAAATATCACACAAGGCAATTCTCCTTTCTTAGATTGTGTCCGGTGCGGCGCTTGTGAATAGCCAAACCGGGGGTCAGTAAGAAGGCAATGTCGCTCGATGGGATCGCAGCCATAACAAAAATCCAAGATCCACCGTCAATCGAACTTCCGGGATTGCACCGTCGCCAATGCCACTTCCAGTCCGGTGCAAGGGACGCATAACTTGCGATCCGAAGTAGAGCGAATAAACGTCTGCGATCAGTTTAAAGGACAGCGTTCCGAACACTCGGAATTCCCCATTCCACCACTCGACTCGCTCAGAACGTTAACACGTTTTCAAAATCATTTGCTTTGATGTTCGAAAAAGAAATTGGAAACCAAATTCGTATTGCGACTGTGCGAGTGTCTCTTGTTACGAGACCTCTGCACCCAACTTCGAACTGAAGCACACTTGACATATTTCGACAGGCCCAATTTCGAGACCAAGCAACTTTGCTTTTTTTTTGATTGGATTTGATCCAAAGTAATGGATCAAACGAATAAATCATATCGTAGGGTCAAAGGAAAGATTGCGGCGGAACTCAAGGCTGAGGCAAGCTTCGACGCTTACCGATACCACGAAACTGTCGTCAGAGTGGGAATTTGAATATCCTTCAAGAATTCAACGATATAGATAAATCGTTGCCTTTTGCGGCCGCTAAGTGGCCTTACCGGGTTGCGTTCCGAAGCAATGGCGAATCCATCTCGTACCTCACGCTTCTCAGAAAAGCCGAGGCGATGGCTGTCACCCTTCGTGCGGTTGGCGTCAAACCTGGCGATCGGGTGGCGTTGGCTTTGTACAAAGGTTTGGAAATGCCGATTGCCATACACGCAATTTGGATGGTCGGAGCAGCCTTTGTGCCATTAGACCCGATGGCGCCTGTGGAAAGATCCACCCAAATCATTTCAAATTGCGACACTTCAGTAGTGGTTGGCGCACCACGAAGTTCAGATTTACTTCAAAGAATTGCACTTGAAAACAAAGTTGTAGTCGTTGGTGCTTCAATCCCAAATTGTGACTGTGCCGTGCCTGATGAGCAGGTCACTAACTTTGTTTGCCACGAAAACGCACGTGATGATTTAGCTTACATAATTTTCACTTCCGGCTCCACGGGTACACCCAAGGGTATTTGCCACACTTTCGCTTCTGGAAGCGCTTTTGCTCACGCATGGCTAAGGCAATATGGGCTCAGACCCAGCGACGTTTTTTTCAACACCGTGCCCCTTCATTTCGATTTTTCTTTGGCCGATTTTTTTACTCCGCCTATGGTCGGAGCGACGACCGAGCTGGTTAAAGAGCAGGTGCTGATGTTCCCAGCAAGCCTTTCACAGTTGTTGGAGGAAAGCAGAGGGACAATCTGGAGTTCTGTTCCGTACACATTCTTACAACTTTGCGAGCGTGGAGCCTTGGAGCAACGCGACCTGTCCCATCTCAGGTGGATAATTTACGGTGGTGAACCAATGCCTCCGTCGGCTTTGCCAATTTTGCGAAACGCTTTAAGCGCCAAAATTTCAAACTCTTATGGGCCGGCCGAAGTAAATCAGGTCTCAGAATATACAGTGCCTAATGACCACCCTACGGACATGCCAATACCGATTGGTCATAACATGGATCACGCCACTTTCTTACGGGCGGATGACGGTGAACTGCTCGTGTCTTCAACTTCGATGATGCGCGGCTACTGGAACCGTCCAGACCTGAATGCCAGATGTTTTGCAACAATTAAGGGCAAAAAATACTACCGAACAGGTGACAGGGTTAAATTAGATTCTGAAGGTCGCTGGGTGTTTCTGGGACGGGAAGACCGCCAAGCGAAAGTACGCGGCTATCGCGTAGAACTTGACGAGATCGAACTAGCTATGAACTCTCACGAACTAGTTTCGGAAGCGGCGGCAATAGTTTCGCCTGACGGATCAAAAATACTGGGCTTTGCAATTTTGGCAGACAATCAGGAGCTGGAGATGTCTGACTTTAAAGGCTTCCTGAATTCCAAGTTGCCAGGTTACATGGTTCCCGACGAACTGGAATTCAGAAAGTCATTTGCCAAAACCAGCACGGGCAAGATCAATCGAAGAAGTCTTATGGAGACCGCCAAGTGAGCAGAATAAGCGATCAAGAAATTGCAGATTTCATCTCGAAAACCATCTTGGATGGTAGGCAGGTTTCAACGACGCAAGAATTGTTGTTGTCAGGAATTCTGGATTCGCTTGGGGTCATGACCCTAGTCGCGTTTTTAGAAACGGAAATGAAAATTCAAATTCCAACCGAGAAAATCACGTTTGAAAACTTTAGCAGTGTGGAACAGGTGTCGGGGTTTTTGAATACTATCTGAACTCAACCAATCAATGGGTTATACCCTAATGCTTTCGATTGATGAAAAGTGCGAAGAATTCCGCAACTTCGGCCATGAAGTTTTGAGCGAAGATGTGGAGGAACGAGATAGACGCGGGGCCAAAGACCCATCGGATTGGATGGGCCTGTGGCAGTCCGCCGCACTTAAAGGAGTGTTGGGTATAAACGTGCCGCAACAGTTCGGAGGCGAGGGGCGGTCTTTTACAGATTCTTTTCAAGCGCTGCATTCTCTTGGTAAAGGATGCCGCGACAATGGCATGTTGCTAGGCCTTAACGGGCAACTTTGGGCTATGCAGCATTCGATATCGGTGTTTGGGAACGAGCATCAAAAGGCTAAATGGCTACCTGCTCTCGTAGACGGTGAAGCGGTCTGCGCGCACGCTGTAACTGAGACGAATAGCGGGTCGGATGTGACCGGCATACGCGCGACGGCGGAAAAAACAAAATATGGATATCGTCTTAACGGGGAAAAGATTTGGATCGGCATGGCGCCTGCTGCAGACGTTGCTCAGGTATTCGCAATAACCAACCCGGATCACGGTGCCTGGGGAATGTCGGCGTTTATTGTTGATCTCAAGTCACCCGGAGTTTCAAAAAGCGCCCCATACGATAAGTCTGGTCATCGAACAGTACCGACCGGCAAACTAACGTTTGAAAACGTAGAAATCCCGGATGAGTCACTGTTGGGATCCGAAGGTTCCGGTCACGCAATTTTTAACCAGTCTATCGCCTGGGAACGAAGTTTCATTTTCTCTAGCCATTTGGGGGCCATGAAAAGGCAGCTCGACGAAACGGTTTTGTTTGCACGCGACCGCGCCCCGAATGGTAAACCGATCATAAACAACCAGACCGTTTCTAACCGAATTGCCGACATGCAGGTTCGCTATGAAATTTCGCGACTCTTGATAGAAAATGCTGCTCGCGAAATAGACGCTGGAGTTAAAAACCGAATGACACCTTCGGTTGTGAAATTATCTGTCGCCGAAGCACTTCTGGAAAATGCGTTGGAAGCACAGCGCATCAGGGGCGCAAGCGGATACCTGACCGGAGAATGCGAGAGAATGGTCCGGGATATGGCTGGAACGATAACGCTGGGTGGAACATCGGATATTCAACGCCTCCTAATTTCCGCTTATCAGAAAGGCGCCGTCAGAACTTAATCCGGTCACAACTGATTGTATTTGGACTTCTCAGCCTCTGCAGTTGGTACAACTAGGCCCCTTTGTAATTGCCGCGAAAACTACAAAATTGATCAGGGTCAAGGAGAAACATTCATATCTGATTAAATCTTGCTTTCGGAGAACTTACCGAAAGGAGTTTGGAGATGGTTGAGAAATCCCACACCAGCGGTTTTTGGCCTTCCCTCTATGATCCATTGCGCCAGATGGGCGAACGGGTTGCTGAATGGCTCGCGCCAGCATCCGAAGCAGCCGGAAGCGACGACTCATATCGAATTGCTGTCGAGCTCCCCGGAGTAGCGGAAAGGGATATCCATCTGAGTGTTGAGGAAGGCGTCGTTATTTTGAAGGGTAAGAAGCGATCCGAGCGCGAAGAAACAGGAGAAACCTGGTTCTTCTCCGAACGGCAATACGGCTCGTTTAGCCGTTCTTTTCGACTGCCCCCAGACGCAGAAGGGGACAAAGTCGACGCACAACTCAAGGACGGTGTTCTGACAATCACCATTCCAAAGAAGACACCAAGGAAGCAAGAAACCTCCAAAGTGGAAATTCGCAAGGGTTAGTATCAACCAGTGCTACCAATGCGTTGTCGGAGAAACCGGGTATGAGGCGTAAATCGGTCGACAATTGTCTGGCAACGACCGCCTCAGACCTTTCCAGGTGCGTGGTGTCCAGGTCATGATGGTTTTAGCGCTTGTCTGATTTTCCGGACTTATCATCAACTTTCCAACATGGATTCCGCCCAAGCACTTTTCTATCCGCATTTGAAACCGGGACGATTACTTAACGTTGCAAAGCAATCCTTGGAACGGTTGGCCGCTCAGGAAGAACTCGCAACGCATCAAACAGTACAAGGGTGTTTGCATAATAATTAGAGTATGAAAGCACTCATGTTAAAGGCGTGACGGGGTCCGAAGCTGGAACGCTCTCACGGTGAATGCGCAATAAATTGCAAACGCGCGGCACCACAAAAGCGTTCCGCCTACACATAGCAGCGACCTTTAACCACTATGCCGCTAAGTTCGCTTTAAGCGTCAAAGTTCCAGATGTCGCGTTGAACCTTCCATCCATCAGCTCCGTTGCGTAGGTAAAGAACATATTTCCCAGCAAGCTGTTGCCCTCCCATCGAGCCAGCCAGCGTTCCCATTGTTACAGCAATGTCACCGCTGACATGAGCCGCAGTGATAGTGGCAACCACATCACTCAGACCTCCGTCAATTGCGGCCTGCCAATACTCACGTATGGCACTAAGACCTGACATTGTGGGCGCACCAGGCGGCATCAACGCCCCGTCTTCGGCGTATGGTGCTGTTGCCATATCTGCGTCTTTCGCATTGATCCCTGCGATGATCGCCGCATCCAGTTCTTTAACTTTTTCAATGTCCGACATTTTCTCCTCCCACATTTTTTGTATGCCCCAAGACTACCACACATTCCTGAGTCGATGTTCTTCTATGGTTCCAAGTCCCTTTTAACCAAAAAACATAATGGGATACGTCGGATCAGGATAATCGGCAGGCGATGTTATTTAGTGACCATCACCCCTAGCTTCTTCGCTCAAAGTGTTCCTCAACTGGCCTGCGTTCAATCGACGGCGTGCCGTTGGATGTTTCCTTACTCTTGGGGTTGTCGAACAAAAATTTGACCACAACTTCAAACAGCAACCACAAGGCGACGACCCCCAGTACCGCCACAAATAAATGAAACATTGGGTTCGCCATATTTCAGTTCCTTTCACTAAGATATAAAGAACGGTTCAGGACAATGGATAACTACACGCCAGGGCTCAGGGCCGGTTTCAAATGCGTGTCATTTGCTCAGCCACCATGTGCCCCAACCAATGTGAAATACGCCGGTTGACAGGTTCCGCGTCACTTCCTCGAACCGGACATCAAGCAACACTGCATTCTTTCCGTCCAAATAGCGCTGCCCAGATAGAGCGAACGCATTCATCACGTCATGAATTGTGCACGGCTGTTGGATAGTCAGCTGCATTTCCATGGGTGGAGTTAGGTCGTCATCCTGATCCCACCCTTGTATCACGGTCGCAAATTTGGTGCCGGCCTCAAAGGTTTGAGCGGCCAGAGCCGGGTCAATCTCCCGTATTGCCGTTTCTGTGTTGTTCACAAACACGGGGCGTCTCCTCTCAGGTTTCGTGGCGCGGGGTTCTAAACCTCTGCACTACCGAAGTGGTGGCACCTGAAGTTCCTTTCATGTGAGATTCCGCCAACCTAATGCGAATTTCTGCCAGCCCAGAGTTGGCATAATAGATGTTGGCGTTCCCAGCATGCATCCCGCCGCATAGCCGTGTTTATTGAACCGATTGAGCTCGGCGCACATCAATCAAACTATCTTCCGAATAGTAGGTAAACTGACGGCACTGATCTCGATGCAGAAAATCCGAAAACTTAAAACGACAAGCGAATCTTGGCATCAGTGAAACAGTGATTGAAATGTGGTAAAGTGTATTATGACTTCAAGTGATCTTTCAGCTGAAGAAGAAATGCGCCGTCGAATATTTGGCGGGGGCAGATTGCTTCTTGAAAATCTATCCCGGGACGAGCTGTCAGCGCTGTATCCCATGTTGATCAACGGTGACGCGGAAATAATAAACGAAGCCTGTAAACCTTATGTAATCCGCAAGCTTCCACGTTGGTAGGTTATCAGCGTTTTCATTAGGCGGCTTAAGTTATTCAGGCAAGCCCTGAATCTGTTTGGGTTCTGTCTCAACTTAGGTACTTACTTCACTGCCTTTCCGATTGTTCGCGTATTTGCTCGATCGAACGGGCGGCGAAGTTGCCCGACAAAGATTCATCTACCATCGCTTCCAACGCCGGCAACGCCGAAGAGGCCGAACCGCCTATTTCTCCCAGTGCTATTGCCGCTTCTTTTCTGACAAAGACTGAAGGACTATTCAGAAGTAAGATAAGTTCCGGCACTGCAGGCGCCGCCTCAGCACCAAATAACGCAAGCGATTGTGCAGCCGTTCGTTGTTCGTTGGCATCCCCGCGGGATAGGTCAGACTTGAGACTCGCTACCGTAGTACTTGGGGGCAGCGCGGCCAATCGAAGACCCTTGTTAATTCGATTGTTCAAATATTGATGTTCTCCAACCCAACGCACGATAAAGAAATACTCGCGGACGACTTCCTGCAAGGCGCCCTCATGTTCTCCTTTCTGCCACCTATCTATCATTGCCCGCGCCGCACGGCGTTTTCCGTTCAAAGCCAGAACCGATGCTGCAAAAGGCATCAATTCAATTGCCTGAGGGTTTCGATCCAACTCCTGCAAAATGGCTGCCTCGGCACTGTTTAAATCATTCTTTGCGAAATGTGCCGCCCCTTCGAACAAGGCATAATGACTGGGATAGGCAGGATCGAGACGCATTGCAGCTTGGACAAAAGCCAGACCTTCCTCTGGTTCGCCGCCCGCAATTAACGCCCACCCCATAGTCAAATGTGCTGCGGGGTCACTGGGCTGTAAAGCAATCGCTTTTGCGGCTTCCTGTCTGGCTTCGTCCGTTCCCCGGCTTACACCCGCTGCGCTATCCCAATCCGGAAGGTTGAGGCTGACGATGGCCCTTATGACGTGGATCAGCGACGTATCTTGCTGGGTTACTTCACGGAAATACTTGTAAAACAAACCGATATGCATTTTTTCGTCGGAGTTGGCGAACCCTCGCCAATGGTGAAAAATGTGCGGTCGCAAGTGGGCCAAAGCCAGTGTAGCCCACGCGCGTCCGTAGTTTGGATCAAGTGCGACTGCTTGCTCGAAATGCGGAATCGCTGCCAGATTATCCCTTTCATTAAATTGCGAGTACAACTCCCAGCCACGTTGGAAAGCTTCGCGCGCCTCGACCATTTCGGTTTCAAAATTTTCGATCGCGAACCTACTTTGAGTGTTCAGCGGAACCTCCAGTTCCTGCGCGATCGCAAGTACGATGCTGCTTTGAACATCAAAGATGTCGTTGTCTTCCGAATCGTAACGTTCTGCCCAGATCAATCTGCCATTCAATGTGTCTGTAAGGCGGATATTGACCCGAAAGTCTTTCTCTGTGCGTCTAACACTTCCATCTACCACGTACCGCACACCCAGTTTCTCGGCAAAGCCTGCAATGTCGATGTCATTGTCCTGATAAGCAAAGGACGTGTTCCCCGCGATGACAAAAATCCCGGAAATACGAGATAAATCGGTAATCAAATCCTCGGAAATACCGTCAATCAGCATCTGATTGGAAGTATCGCCAGTCAAATTAGATATTGGCCGCACCGCGATCGACGGCAAATCCGGCAACGGGTAAGCCATTTGCGCCTCCGATGCCAGCAATTGGTCCTTTTTCCATAGGTACTCAGAGAAAAATCCTATTGCCGTCAAAACGGTCAGAACCGCGCCCAGCTTCATCCAACGGGGCAATTTCATTTGTTTTGTCGCAACTAAGGATGGTGTCGACTCTGTGCGGACGCGGAAAGCCTCAACGGGTTCCGCGATATTCTTAACATTCTGCGGACCGATTGGGACAAAGCTGCAAGGTACCTTTTTACGTGCGTATTCGACAATTGATTGTGAGGCAACGATACCCCCAGGATCTGCCAAGGCTTCAAGCCGAGCGGCTACGTTTACGCCATCTCCTAAGATGTCACTTGCATTTGAGATTACATCTCCGACATTCAGACCTATCCGAAACGTGATTGCACGGTCTGGGTCAACTTCTTCATTTCTTATCGATAGTTCTGATTGTATCGCCAAGGCAGCGCGTACTGCATCGACTGCGCTGTGGAACTCGATAAGAAAACTATCGCCCGCGGTGTTTGCAATGCGCCCAGCATGCATATCAATCGTTGGCTCGATGACTTCTTTGCGGATTAGTCGAAGTTGTTCAACTGTACCTTCTTCGTCCAAACCAACCAATCTGGAATAGCCTGCAATATCGGTGGCCAATATAGCTGCTAATCGACGATTTGGTCGGCTTTCCATGATATCTTAGATTATCAGTTGGAAATTTTCCTGGGAACTTATTTTCGCTGGAACGTTAATGTTCCAAAGTCGTGTCGAGTTCACGCGCAACCCCGGTTCTCCAAAAATAGCCGCGGTGCAATCACGAACAAAAAGCACGATGTTCAAGCGAGACCCTTAGATTATTCCAAACGCTTTTGACATAACTTAGGCCGATCCGTTTTGATGGACACTGACGCTACGATCTCGGTTGTGACAGAATTTAAAGTCAAATTTTTCTTGCTATTGGAAAAACTGTTTTCAAGACTGATTTTCAGCATATTTTGAGGAGAGAATATCATGGCTGGAAAATTTGAACTCTACACAGACAAAGCCGGCGAATTTCGGTTTCGGCTAAAGGCGGGGAATGGCGAAATTATTCTCGCCAGCGAGGGATACAAGCAAAAAGCCAGCGCCGAAAACGGCATCGACTCGGTGCGACGCAATGCAAGTGATGACAGCCGTTATGAGCGCAAGGATACCAGTTCTGGGAATCCTATGTTCAATCTAAGGGCGTCGAACGGGCAAGTAATAGGAACTAGCGAACAATACAGCAGTACCGCGGCTCGGGACAATGGGATTGAGTCCGTCAAAAAAAATGCGCCTGACGCAAGACTGGATGACCAAACTGGCTGACGGCTGTTTCCAGAAAATTACCCGCGAAAGCTGAAAAGAACCGCTTTCGCGGTCAACAAATCAAATCTAAATTAGAATTTTCACTTCCCCTTTGGGATAGTGAACCAACGTGCTTTTGACACCCGCAGTAACTTTTTGCGCTCCCCAAAAAGACCTCGTATTCGGACGCCTCATCACCAATTACACGACGGCCAGTACATCATCTCAATGGCGACCTGTCCGGCATGGCGTGCTAACTGCAGCTCTTCTGCAGATTTGGTCATGCGCATTCCGGCAAGAGTTGGCGTTACGCTTACCAAGCTCACATCCGAGGCCATAGTACCCGTGAAAACACGTACTGCGGGGGCATATCATCCGGTCCGATACTGACAGAATTTGCCCCTTTGATTGCTCCAGGAAGCTCAGCACGCAACTCATCCCTCATTCCATCATTTTAGGCAACGTATCCTCGTCAGCACGCAACCCAGTAGATCGGTTACCCTTGCAGACCTTAAATAGGCCGAAAATTCCGACGCCTTCATGAGCTGAAAGTACTATCTCCACAATTCGTCAGCTATTTTGGTCTTAGTTTAACAATCTTTGAAACCGAGTTCAGGGAATTGAAGGAATGTCAGCCTCAAGTTCTGAAGTTTCGGTATATCAAATCCCACCTACGCACTCGCTAACAAACCCAAGCGCCGCCTTTTTGCGGTGAACAGAATTGTTTGATCAATTGATAAGTTACAACTTACCATTGGCCCATGTGTTCTTGTTACAAAAATCATTCGAGTATTGTCCGCGCTAATGAGGTTTTTAACGCCCATTAACGGCAACCGACCAGCTACTTCGGTTCTCATTAGGTGTTTCGCTTTGCAGAACCGCCTAATGCGGGCATGTTAAAAACAAAGGCAACTGTTGATGAAGGCAGGATTTATGAGCTCTGGGGTCGACCTTGTAATCCACGATGGTCGGGTGGTTACGCCAGAAGGGATTGTTGAAGGCGATCTTGCTATTACCGACGGCAGGATCGTGTCGATAGGAACGTCGGTCACCAAAACCAAAAGGCGCATCTTTGCCAGTGGCAAATGGGTAATGCCTGGCGGCGTCGATCCTCATGCCCATATTGAACAGATGTCCGGCATGGGGCTTTGGAATGCAGACACGTTCGAAACTGCCACAAAGTCCGCTGCCATGGGCGGCACAACAAGCGTAATTTCATTTGCTGCCCAGGCCAGGGGGCAGTTGCTTTCTGAAACAGTTGCCGACTATGCCGCCCGTGCTGCACGAGGCGCGATGATCGATTACGCATTCCACCTCACTGTGACCGATACGGAAGTCGATGAGTTTGACAACGACCTTGCTGCTCTGATTAACGCCGGTCACAGGTCACTCAAAGTCTTCACGACATACAATATCCAACTTAACGATGGCCAACTGCTGGATATTTTTGAGAAAGCAAAGCAGAGCGGCGCTTTGGTATGTGTCCACGCAGAAAACGACGCCATTATTGCACAGGCCAAGGATAATTTGATCAGGGCGGGCCATGTCTCCCCGCTGGATCACGCCCGGTCGCGTCCAAGAATGGCGGAAATTGAGGCGGTAGAACGCATATGCCGATTTGCTGAATACTTAGACCAACCTGTGATGCTGTTTCACATTTCAACTTCCGACGGCGCGTCTGCGATTGCAGCGGCAAAGGCTCGTGGTGCTCCGGTTTGGGCGGAAACGTGTACGCATTACCTACTAATGACCGAAGAGATACTAGATAAACCTGGGCTTCAGGGTGCCAAGTGGATGTGCTCACCACCACAACGCACCAAGCATGATCAGGATGCTTTATGGGCAGCGCTGCTTGGCGGAACGCTCAGCTTGGTGTCTTCCGATCATGCGCCATACCGCTTTGATGAATCTGGTAAATTGGCAGCCGGTACCAACCCGGGCTTCCATCAGATAGCAAATGGATTGCCGGGATTGGAGACGCGATTACCGATTTTGTTCAACGCGATGGTAACTCAGGGGCGCGGTGGACCCCAAGCTTTCGCCGAGTTGACCTCACACTCTGCCGCCAGGATTTATGGGCTTCAACGGAAAGGTGCCATTGCTGAAGGCATGGATGCGGACATTGTTGTTTGGGACCCCGAGAAAACTGTGACGTATGGTACGAACGATTTGCACGATAATGTGGGTTACAACCCTTGGGCCGGATACAGCGTAACGGGATGGCCTGATCTTGTAATGCTCCGTGGCCAGCCACTTGTACAAGATGGTGTTTTCTTGGGATCGCCGGGGAACGGAAAGTGGATTCATCGACCGTTTCTGGCAACCAAACCCAATAGGCGAACCGCTGAGGCGGAAACAAAATGAAAAGACCTGAAACAAACAACCAACTGGCGATCACGTTTTTTTACTACCGCGATCTGCCAGCCGCGATGCAATTCTACGAAGAAGTGTTGGGTTTGCCGCTCGCCATCGATCAGGGGTGGTGCAAAATTTACCGGATTTGTCAGGCAGCGCATGTGGGCTTGGTGGACGAAAACAAGGGCATGCACAAATGGACGGCAGTTAAGCCGGTTCAACTGTGCATTAGGGTACCTGACGTAGATGACTGGTATTCCTATGCCAAAGGAAAAAATCTGGATGGTCTGTCAGAGTTTTTCGAGAATCGCGACCTCGGCATCCGCGCGTTCGTTTTCAATGATACTGAAGGCTATCAGATTGAAATCCAATCTGCGACGGGGCTTGGCGCATGAGTGCACTGATCATCATCAACCCCAACTCATCCAGTATAGTGACAAACAGCATTGATCAGGCCGTCGATCCGCTGCGAAGTTTCGGCATTCCAATCCGATGCCTGACACTTGCCGAAGGTCCCCCAGGCATTGAAAGCCAGCGACAAGCGGACCAGACTATCAATCCGATGCTGGCACTAGCCGCCGCTCAGAAAGATGCGGCAGGTTTTGTTATTGCCTGCTTCGGCGATCCGGGGCTGCATGCATTGCGGGACCAGACTGCCCTCCCGGTTGTGGGCATTCAGGAGGCCTCGGTCATGACCGCACTTGGCCTTGGCCACAGGTTTGGTGTAATTGCGATCCTTCCCAATTCGGTTCCTCGCCATTTGCGCGCCTTTGGCGGCATGGGGGTGCTGGGCCGATTGGCGGGGGATCGCCCTTTGGGCCTTGGCGTCGCGGATCTGACAGATGAAACAAAAAGCTTGGATGCCATGATCGCGACGGGAAAACGACTTCGCGACGAAGACGGTGCAGACGTATTGATAATGGGTTGTGCGGGCATGGCGCGTTACCGTGAACCATTGCAGGAGGCAACAGGTCTGCCAGTTGTAGAACCTACCCAGGCTGCGGCAAGTATTGCATTGGGACAGATCCGCCTAAGATTATCTCACAAATTGCAAAGGGTTGATCATGCTTAATGAATCAACAAAGGGCGTCTTCACCATAGCCGCCACACCTTTCCTTCCTGACGGTGCATTGGATTTTGACAGCATAGATCGCATGATCGACGCCTATATTGAACGAGGCGCCAACGGCCTGACCATTCTTGGCATGATGGGCGAAGCCGGAAAGTTGTCAGCCTCAGAATCTGTGTCAGTCGTTCAGCGCGTCATATCACGTTGCGCTGTTCCGGTTATCGTCGGTGTTTCGGCCCCCGGTTTTTCAGCAATGACAGCCCTTGGAAGCGAAGCGATGGGAGCTGGTGCAGCTGGCGTGATGGTTGCACCACCCATGGGATTGCAAACAGATGCTCAGGTCATCGGTTATTTCCACAACACGGCAGACGCCCTGGGCGATATTCCCTTTGTTCTGCAGGATTTTCCACTTGCAACAGGCGTACAAATATCACCGTCTGTGGTATTGAAAATCGTTGAAGATTGCCCGACCTGCGTGATGCTGAAGCACGAAGACTGGCCAGGACTCGAAAAAATCACAACACTGCGCAAGGCGTCCGATGCGGGATCGCGCCGAATATCAATTCTGTGCGGGAATGGAGGGATGTATCTGCTGGAAGAATTGCTTCGTGGGGCCGATGGCGCCATGACTGGCTTTGGATATCCTGAAATGATGCGACAGGTTCTGAATGCCTTTCTTGGCGGAGACATCGACCTCGCTCGCGATATCTTTGACGCCTATATGCCCATGATCCGGTATGAGGCGCAGCCAGGTATGGGTCTTGCCATCCGAAAGCACTCTTTGGCTAAACAAGGTATTATTGCACACCCCACTCTTCGCAAACCGGGAACTGAATTAACGGCCCTTGCGATTACAGAAATCGACGCTCTTGCCGCCCGACAGGAGCAGCGTTTAAGGGAGCTTGGGATTTAGGAAAGTGGCTCGCAATTCAGAAATCCATTCTCAAAGCTCTGGTCGAAAATGGGTTTCGCCGTCGTTGCCTGCATTGGGTTCTGAGCGCTTATAAAACGGACCGCGCTTTAAGGGTTCCCGTTGACCCTGCACCCTATGCCAGAAAATCTTATGTTTCCGGCAGATATTGATCCAACAATGCATCCACGAGACCTTCTTGAAGACGGTAGCCGGTATCCCGGTCCACCCGTAGAATGTCCTCAAGTATAATGAATTGTTCCATGCCAGTGGTCATGGATAACCGTAGTTTCAGATCTTCGTATTCCCTGGGCTTCATCGAATAGCGAAGGGGTTCAAGGGCTTCACCAAACGCATCTACTCTTCTGGCTCCGCGCATTTTGACAGTTCCTTTTTTCAACGAGACCTTTAGGGTCTCTCCTAGAAACTGGCGAAAATAGGTCTCGTGATCCCTCGAAAAATCAAGGTAGTAACGCGCAACAGCATGTACGCGGGTTCGGACATCATCGATTCCGACGAGCAATTCAGACGTAGGTCTCACTTCAATGTCCAAGGTCGCGTCCAGCGCCAGTACTCCTGGATCTGAAAAGTACCGGTAGACAGTCGCGCGGCTTGTCCTTGCGCGTTCTGCGACTTTCGCCAGCGTGACCTCTTGCCCTTCGGACATAAGCTCACGCGCTGCCACTAAAAGCGCTTCTCTTGTTCTATTCTTCTGGTTGATCCGTGTACTCAATGCTCTTCTCGTATAATGAGACACTTGTCTTATAACTGGATTTGTGTATCATAACAACACGCCAAATTCAAAAAAAGGGAGTTGTCTTGATGACGCAACCTCGCCCTCGAATTTATCACTTACTTGGTAACCTTTTGACATTTCACGCTTTCCCTTCTGAGACCGGAGATCGTTACACGATTGTCGAAATTAAAACCGCGCCGGGAGCTGGAGCCCCTCCCAATTATCACGCCGGCGAAGACGAAAGCTTTTTTGTACTTGAAGGCGAGTTTGAGTTTCTTGTGAACGGTGAGACAAGGAAAGTATCAGGCGGGGACTTCGTTAAAGTCCCAGAGGGCGCAATTCATGCATTTACTTGCACCGGGCAAGAACCCGGGCGTCTGCTTTGCATTAACTCACCAGGTGCCATGCACGACACGTTCTTTACAGAGGCTGGAGAAGAAATGCCGGACGGGACGACAGACGTTCCGAGGCCTGATGGCCCGCCGGATATTCCGGCGATCATGGCCGTCGCCGATAAAGTCGGCATGACAATACTTGCCCCCGACAAAGCTCCAGCCTGAGCCAGTTTCGATGTATTGCCCGAGCCAAATGAGGATAAAGAAATGAAACAACTAGCTTTTAACATTGTTTTCATACTTTTTCCTCTGTCCACCATTGCTGAACCGAGTTTGGAACGTGGTGAATACCTCGTACGAGGGCCTGCGGCGTGCGGAAATTGCCATACGCCGCAAGGACCGAACGGGACCGATATGACAAATGAGCTTGGCGGCATGATGATCGAAAAGAATGACATGATGGAGGCATGGGCAGCCAACATAACTCCGGGTAGCCGTGTTGCGGATTGGAGCGATGCAGACCTTGCCCGAGCGATACGCGAAGGTATCCGCCCTGACGGTACAGTCATCGGACCGCCGATGCCAATCGGCTTGTATCGCGGACTGAGCGATGACGATCTCATGTCGATGGTCATGTTCCTGCGAACAATACCCTCCAGTGACATTGAGACACCTTTGTCCACCTACAATTTTCCGCTGCCACCTGCCTATGGTCCGCCACTTGAGACAGTTTCGGCGCCACCGAGCGGCGTGACGGTCGAATATGGTGCTTATCTTGCTGGACCAGTCGCGCATTGTACGGAGTGCCACACGACTTTCGGGCCCAAAGGTCCGATGTTTGATACTCATCTAGGGGCAGGAGGGTTCGAGTTTCACGGACCGTGGGGCGTTTCCGTCGCACCCAATATCACGAGCCATCAGGACGGTCTTGCAGGATATTCAGACGATGACCTGAAGACCATTATCGTTTTAGGCAAAAGACCAGACGGAAGCCAAATGCTACCGCCTATGGGTTACGCCTATTATGCAACGATGTCGCCCGAAGATCTCGAAGCCATAGTAATGTATCTGCGTACCATCCCACCCCTGCCTGATCCATAAAAAGCTAAGCGAAATGCTGCGGATTTAGCGTTATCCAGTGCGCTATTTAGACTTGTTTCTACCGAGTGGAATACGCCTTGGGTTCCTATTCTGTCTTGTCGTGGGAATTCACCGAAAATTCTTTGAATTTCTGTTTGGAATGCGAATTAGGTTTCGTAAGTCAGCTAACAGCCTATGGAATTACAAATGCCGGAGCGTTCCAAATATGCTCGGTCCATAAATCTGTGTTATTGTTACAAATGATCATTGCCGAACATGATTAGTTTTATTGGAGATTGGAGGGAATTATGCTTCGTTCATCGGCCAACCTATCAGTAATAACGATTGCACTGCCGTTTACTGCATTTGCTCAAGACATTGCTCCTGCGGCGGAAGACATTGCTGGCCCTCCTCAGAACTATTCTCCGTTTGTCGAACGCACTGTGCGCAACCGGAACTTTGCGGAAGGCCTTTATTGGGGAGACACTCATCTTCACACGATGTTTTCCACGGACGCCGGAATGATTGGCAACACGTTAACTCCAGAAGATGCTTACCGATTTGCTCGCGGCGAAGAGGTGATCACATCCTCGGGTCAGCGTGTACGAATTGGGCGACCGTTGGACTTTCTGGTGGTTTCGGACCACGCCGAAAATCTTGGCATGCCGGTCATGCTAGCCGAAGCTAATCGCGATCTTCTAGCCACGGAATATGGAAAACGTTTTTACGATCTTGTTCAGGCCGGCGAAGGCTACGAAGCGTTCAGGCTTTGGGGCACTGATGGTGTATCGCAGAACCGGGACGTGATCGACAACCCAAAAATCAACCGGACGATCTGGGACCGACAGATAGAGCTTGCCGACCAATATAATGACCCTGGAAGTTTCACAGCATTCATTGGTTTCGAGTGGACTTCCATCAACAACCAGCAACAACCTTCCAACCTGCACAGGGTGGTTGTTTTCCAGGAAGACGGACGGAAAGCAGGGCAGGTTCTGCCGTTTTCAGCTTTTCACAGCCCGGACCCAGAGGATCTTTGGGCCTACATGGAGAGCTATGAAACTGAAACAGGCGGTTCTGTGCTCGCCATTCCGCATAACGGGAACCTCTCTAATGGCCTGATGTTCGCAACTGAAAAGCTTAACGGTGAACCCATAGACTCGGAATACGCGGAAACTCGCATGCGCTGGGAACCCATCGTCGAAGTTACTCAGATCAAGGGCGATGGTGAGACCCACCCAGCTCTGTCGCCAGACGACGAATTCGCTGACTATGGAACGTGGGACAAGGGTGATATCGCGGGGTTCCAAGCAAAGACGCCGGAGATGCTTCCATTTGAATACAGCCGATCAGCCCTGCAGGTCGGTCTTCAGCAAGAGCAGGAATTGGGCATTAATCCCTTCAAGTTCGGCCAAATCGGAGCAACGGATGCCCACACAGCCGTGGCCACAACCCGGGATGATAATTTCTGGGGTAAGATGCCTTCGTCGGAACCCTCCCCAACTCGTTGGGAACACTATGTCATACAGGCACTAAGCGGCGACGACATGCTCTCTACGTTTGAATACGAGGCGCTTGCCGCTGGTCTTGCAGGGGTATGGGCACGCGAGAATACTAGGGCTGCCCTCTTTGATGCCATGCAAGCCAAGGAGGTTTTTGCAACAACTGGAACGCGGATGGCCGTAAGGTTCTTTGGAGGTTGGGATTACTCAGAAGATGATGTCTTTCGCCCTAACGTCGTGGATATCGGATATGCCAGAGGCGTTCCAATGGGCGGCGATCTTCCGTCTGCTCGTAATGGCGCAAGTGCGCCCGTGTTCATGGTCGGTGCACTCAAGGACCCAGATTCCGGCAACTTGGATCGTATCCAGATCATAAAAGGTTGGGTCGACGCGGAAGGATCGCGCCAAGAACGCGTCTACGACGTTGCTGTCTCGGATGGCCGTGAAATCGGATCCGACGGGCGAGCGAGAGAATCTGTCGGCAACACCGTGGACGAGGCTAACGCAACCTACACCAACTCAATCGGCGACGCAGAACTGCGCGCCGTATGGATCGATCCTGATTTCGACCCCAAAGTGCCGGCTGTTTATTATGCCAGGGTGCTTGAAATACCCACACCCACTTGGCAAGCATATGATGAAAAGTTCTATGGCATCCAGATGACGGCCGATGTTCCAAGGAGTCATCAGGAAAGAGCTTATACCTCGCCCATCTGGTATACTCCGGAGGGCTAGATCAGAAATATTTCTTGATAAAGAAAACCGACATCCGGATCACTAATTAGGACAAGGTTGCTGTTCTTGGAAGCACGGGTACAAATTCGAAAACCGGATGGTCAATGTGACCATCTTCTCTTGATACGATTGTCCAAATTGTTTGCAGTCGCATTGACCTTGGGAGCTTATTTGGCGCCTAAAGAAAAGGATGATTTCATTCATGGATTGGTGTTCAGTTTACAGCGCCTTTCGGAGGTAAAATGATCGCGCAGTCCGTCGACAAAAAATCCCGGCTAGCTCTCATTTCTGCTTTTGATCCAGAAATTGAGGTGCTCCGCAGTAGGCTGGAAAATCCAAGTTCACTGAATATCTTAAATCGGGAGTTTTTGATCGGGGAACTACTCGGTAGGCCGGTTATCGTGTTTTCCTCGGGTGTCTCGATGGTCAACGCTGCAATGACCACCCAACTTGCGATCGATAATTTTGACATCACTGGAATAATCGTTTCCGGCGTTGCAGGTGGGGCTGACCCTAATCTTACGATCGGTGACATCTCTATTCCCACTCGCTGGGGACAATACATGGAGATGGCTTTCGCCCGAAAAACAGAAAATGGGTTCGAACTACCTACTTTTTTATCCTCGCAGTTTCCAAGGTTTGGGATGATGCATACTATCAACGTCGGCACGTTCGAGGAACTTGCGGGTCATGGAAAAAGTCGATTTTGGTTTCCGGCCGATGCCAAATATCTTGAGGTTGCAGAACGAGCTTCAAAGAAAGTCAAACTGACTGCCGTCAGCGCTGAAGGTCTCAAGCTTGATCATTTTCCAGAGGTCCATATCGGGGGCGGTGGTGTCACCGGAACCGCATTCGTTGACAATGCTGAATTTAGAGAATGGGCCCATAATTCCTTTGACGCTCGTGTTCTGGACATGGAGTCTGCGGCAATCGCCCAAGTAGCAGATGCAAATGAGATCCCTTTTTTAGCATTTCGAGCATTGTCTGATTTGGCAGGCGGCGAAAGCGGGCATAACCAATTTGACATATTCATGTCGTTAGCGGGAACCAATCTCGCAAACCTGATCGAAGCTTTCATTTCCGAGCTGGACTGAAACACGCCCTTTACAGGTCTTCCAAGACAGGCGGCCCAAAACTTGCTGCGTCCTAAGACATCAAACCATGACTGAAATCAAATTCTTGATTGGGCTGCCCGAGGTCACTCTTACAATTTCTTAAGCAACCGAATTCGAACGTTGCAATCATTGCGTTGTATAATTCATTCGATAATATGAATGAAAAACCGGATTTGGTTTAACATTTTAGAAACGTTGAAATTGGGTGTCTGAAACAGTGTCCGCGCTCACAACAAGGCGAGCTTTTTTATTAAGTGCTCCGACTGCTTTTGTCGGCATACGCTCGGTGTTAGCTTCAGATCTGCCGCACGAAATTAGGTGGAAGGACCTGGTTCCCTTAAAGGCTAGAGGAGCGTCCTACGACCGGCAGGCATTATCCCACTCTTCGCTGCCCAGCCGGACGTTCAGCGACCCCCGCCATTATGCAATTGTTCCCGAGCTCAACCACCAAAGAGTGAGATTGCCGGGTTTTCTTGTCTCTCTCGAATTCGACAAAACACGTGGGACCGAGTTCCTTCTCGTACCGTTTATCGGTGCTTGCATCCACGTGCCGCCACCACCGCCCAATCAGGTTGTTTACGCAATTTCAAAGCGACCACAAACAATCGAGGGGATGTTTGAACCAGTCTACGCCGTAGGCGTATTGCGTACCGTATTTGCGGAAACGGATTTAGCACATTCTTCATATTCAATGCAGGTGGAGGAATTCGAAAAAGTCGAATTCTGAGCCGGCAACAGGGATAAGGAAAAGACAATGATCTTAAAAAGACTTTGCGCGATGGCATTGGCCGCCTTTCCAACGATTGTTCAGACGCAAACCCCTACGCCTCCACCGGTTGCTGAAACTTCCACGGTCGAGGACATGCGTGCTGCTTTGTTTGGTGGAGTTCCCGGCGAAAGGTGGAAGGAAGGGCTTTTGTTCGAGGGTATCTCTCCACACCCTTGGTTGAATTCAGCTTCAAATTGGTTCCCAGGAACCGAGGACATTCAACCTAACGAGATGCGCATCATATTCATGGGCACCTCTCCGATTATCCGCCCCGGACAAATGAATACTTCGATCCTTGTTCAATTAGGCAATGGCGAGAACTATTTGTTCGATGTGGGCGAGGGTTCAGTTGCTAATATCAACGCATCAAACATTGCATTGAACGAACTCGACAAGATTTTTATTACCCACTTGCATGTCGATCATTACAACGCGCTACCGTACATATATGTGTTCGGCGGTTGGGCGGGCCGGTGGCACAATCCGCTACGCGTTTTTGGCCCATCCGGCAGCGCGCCTGAATACGGTCTAGCATCAATGATCGAAGGCATGAAGCAGATGGTGCGGTGGCATACCGATGCGTTCAGCGTTTTTCCGGTTGGACAGGGGCACGACATTGAAGTCAACGAGTTCGACTACACAGACGAAGGTGGCGTGATCCTTGATGAGAACGGCGTCAAGGTAATCCATTGGCAACGCAGCCACGCCAAGGATGGAGCTTCGGCCTATCGCCTCGATTGGAATGACCTGTGCTTTGTTTGGACAGGCGACGGCCGGCCGAATGAAAGAGACGTCAAATGGGCCAAGGGTTGCGATGTGTATGTGACGGAAACCCAGACTGAACTTGTTGAAATCAGCGCCGGCGTTCAGGGCGTTCCGCCGTTTCTGGCGCGTTACACGATCGATACGCACCACACTCCCGGTTATGCAGCTGGCTATGTTGCAAACCTAATCCAACCCCGCATGTTCATGACGACGCACATGCCGTTTGACCCTTACTTAAACGAAGAAACTGTTGCTGAGATCCGCGAACACTGGAAAGGTCCCTACCATTTCGGGGCTCCGGACGGAATCGTCGTAAACGTGACAAAGGACCAGATTTGGGTACGTGAAGGCATAATTCCGGATTACCCAAACAACCGGGCGCCGCAGTTCAATTTTGACAACAACCAACTAGTTGTACCTGCGCCTCCGAAATCTCGGGAAGACATTCAGAACGCGGATGTCAGGTCATCCGAAATCGATCCGGATTTATACTACCCAGAAGGTTACAAACCTGAGCTATTGCAGGAATGGCCGACCGCCGACCGCGACTTGGTTATCGAGCTTGAAGATCTTCCTCCGAGTTTCAGGGATGGCATGGGTGACACATGGGCCAAACGAAAAGCAAATCGTGCGACATTGGGATTAGAATAAACGCGCAAACAAAGTCGGCCCGGGTCGTAAGAACCCGCCGACGCCGCTTCAGCGCAGATCCTTGATAGATTGTTGCAATGCCACTATCAGTTCATCTCGTTTTTGCGACAACTCTGCAGGTGATAATCCGCGGGCCTCGGCCACAACGCCTTCGACAAGTTTATTGGAAACTTCTTCTGTTAGATGGACTTCGCCCAAATCGTCCCACCAACCATTGAATGTGTCCGAGAAATGATCGCAGAACGCCTTGAGGCCACCTTCGCCTGCCCCAAGGTTGAATAACATCGTTGGCCCCATAGCAGCCCACCTAAGGCCGGGCCCTGCCCAAACGGCTTTGTCGACATCTTCGACAGACGCGACTCCTGAAACTACAAGATTTACAGCCTCACGCCAAATTGCGGCTTGCAGACGATTGGCTACGTGACCGGGCACCTCTTTGTTTATCCGAATGGTTGTTTTGCCGACGCTCTTATAGAATTGTTCTGTTGCATCCACCACGCCACAACCAGTCTTGTCGTTGCCAATTACTTCAACCAAGGGAATCAAATGCGGTGGATTAAACGGGTGGCCCAACACAAAACGTCCCGGATCAACCCAACCGGGCTGCATTTGCTTTAGAGTAAGGCCAGAGGCCGAGCTTGCCACAATCGCATCTGGAGAAAGTGCAGGTTCGATGGCAGAAAAAGTTGCGTGTTTTATCGGCAGTCTTTCGGGCACGCTTTCCTGTACAAACAAGGCCCCATTCACTGCGTCTGCAGCTGATGGATGAAACGAGATAGCGTCTGGTGTTCCATTTTGCGTAAGTCCCAACTGGGCCATTGCGGGCCATGCGGACTCGATATATGCGCGAACTTTTGCTTCTACACCCGGTTCCGGGTCATACATTGCAACTGATCGGCCCGAGGCCAGAAACAAGGCGGCCCAACTGGCACCAATAACACCACCGCCCAAACACGCTGTATGTTGGAATTCCATCAGAATAATCCCGGATTTAGTGGCGAGGCCGCCGTCATGCCGCCATCGATTGTAAACAACTGGCCGGTTGCAAATCCGGCCTCATCCGATGCCAGCCAGACCGACATATTGGCAATATCCTCGGGGGTGCCAAACCGGCGCGAAGGGTGTCGCGCCAATGCATCACTGCGGGCAACTGCAGGATCGGTCGCCAGATCAAAGCCGGCATCCAACATGCCCGTTTCAATCCAGCCAGGGCAAATTGCATTGCAGCGGATGTCAGGTCCATGATCAACAGCGATTGATCTTGTCAGACCGTGCACGAATGCCTTGGAGGCATTATAGAGGGCCATTGATGGATCGGCGACATTTCCTGAGATCGAGCCGATATTTACGATCGATCCACCCGACAACATGCGCGGAATAAATGCGCGGCAGACATTGAAAACACCCCTGCAATTTACACCGATCACCGCGTCCCAATCAGCATCCGAGCTGTCAGTAACTGTCTTTTCAACTTGAACACCCGCGTTGTTAACAAGGATGTCCGTCGTTTTCATATTCGACGCCAGCTTCTGAACCACTACGGCATCGGTGACGTCAAGTGAATGCCAAACAATATCTGAAGATAACCCCTCAGGTCTGGGACCGCGCCCACAAGTCGTGACAGCTGCGCCTTCGCTTACAAAAGCATCAACGATTCCCCTTCCAATGCCCTGACGTCCACCGGTAACAAATGCATTTTTTCCCACCAGTCTCATCAGTGTGCCACCATTACGTGGCGAACCGAAGTATAGGCATCCAAGGCATATACGGACATGTCGCACCCGGTGCCCGAGCCTTTCATCGCGGCCCATGGCATTTCGGCAGCAGGCATCCCGTGCGTGTTCACCCAAGTCATTCCATAACGCAGCTGCGCTGACATTTTCATCGCGGTCGAAAGATCTTTAGTCCAGATTGACGAGGCCAAGCCATAACGTCCGGCATTGGCGGTCCGAAGCGCATCTTCGGAATCCGAAAACCGCGACAAAGTGACGACGGGACCCATTTCGGCGCCATCCGACCTTGGCGCTCCCACCTTGATCTGGCCGACCTGATCGGCAACCGCAGCAACGACCTTGTCGTAGATACCATTCTGCACCATTAACCGACATGGCTGAGCGCAATCCTGACCCGCGTTAAAGAACGAGCCGTAACGGATCATTTCGGCCACTGCGTCGATATCGGCGTCGTCAAACACGATAACCGGTGCTTTGCCTCCAAGCTCCAGATGCACATGTCGGATCTGGTTGGACGCGGCCCGCATTGCTGCCATACCTGTCGCGGGCGAGCCTGTTACGGAAATCCCTTCGATACGTGGGTCGTTTATCAGTGTATCCCCGACGGAAGACCCCCTGCCATGTAATATATTCAACACGCCTTTTGGCAGTACGTCGGTCAGCAATTCCGCCAACCGCAACGTGGCAATCGGTGTGATCTCGGACGGCTTCATAACAATAGTGCAGCCAGCAGCCAGCGGGGCAGCAATTTTCCATGCGGCCATCATTAATGGGTAATTCCACGGAGCAATAGAAGCTACCGGACCGATCGGATCCTTGCGGATCATCGAGGTATGGCCAACCGCGTATTCCCCCGCCACCGATCCGTTCATGGTGCGTGCGGCGCCTGCCATAAACCTGAAAGTATCGATGATCAGCGGCATCTCTTCGTCCCGGGCCATCGGCCACGGTTTTCCGACGTCGAGGGTCTCAAGTTCTGACAGTTCCTCGATGTTCTCTTCGATCACGTCGGCAATTGTGTTGAGCAATCCGGCGCGTTCGGCTGGTGTGACGAGGCGATAGGTCTCAAAGGCCTCATGTGCCGAAACTGTAGCAGCCTCGATCTGCTCAGGTGTGGCCTCAGGAACATGGGCAACTGTTTCACCAGTCGCAGGGTCCAGAATGGGCAACGCACTGCCGCCGCCTTCGAGCATCTCTCCATTGATCAGCATTTTTGTCTGCATTTTGCCCCCGTCAGAAAGCAGTCTGGTCGTTGCCCTTGAGGTCCAATCGTTTTCGGGCCTCGTCAGGCGTGGCGACCGTTAGACCAAGATTTTCAATGATCGAGCGGATTTTGTGGACCTGGTCAGCGTTGGATTTCGCTTTCTGACCTGGCCCAATATACAGGCTGTCTTCCAACCCTACGCGCACGTTACCGCCCAAGATTGCAGCTTGTGTTGTGAAGGCCATCTGGTGGCGACCTGCCGCTAGCACCGACCACTCATAGCTATCCCCGAAGAGCTTTTCAGCAATGGTGTGCATATGCATCAGGTTATCGGGATCGGCCCCGACACCGCCCAGAATTCCAAACACCATCTGGATGAAGAAAGGCGGTTTGACCCATCCTTGATCGACCACCCAAGCCAAGTTGTAAAGGTGGCCCAGATCGTAGCATTCGAACTCGAATTTTGTGCCATGCCCTTCCCCCAGTTCCTTCATCGCGTATTCGATATCCGAAAAAGTATTGCGAAATATGAAGTCACGCGTCATGTCCAGAAACTGAGGTTCCCATTCGTGTTTCCAGTCAGAGTACTTTTGCAACATCGGGAAAATGCCGAAATTCATCGATCCCATGTTCATGCTGGCCATTTCCGGACTCGCTCGTAACGCGGCGCGCAAACGCTCTTCGCGGGTCATTCCAAGCCCACCTCCGGTTGAAACGTTCATCACTGCGCCAGTCGCCTGTTTGATGCGAGGCAAGAACTGCATGAAAAGATCTGGGTCAGGATCAGGTTGGCCTGTTTCTGGGTTCCGTGCATGAAGGTGGATGATTGACGCACCAGCTTCGGCCGCGCCAATGCTCGCCTCGGTGATTTCGTTGGGCGTGATCGGTAAATATTTCGACATGGTCGGCGTGTGTATGCCTCCGGTAGGGGCACAGGTAATGATGATAGGTTTGCTCATAGCTTCATCTGCTGAACTTGCGCGCTCAGCCCTCCATCAAGAACCCATAGTTGACCGCTTGCATATCGCGCCTCATCTGAGGCCAGCCAGTTAACCAGATTAGCTATGTCTTCCGGGGTGCCATATGTGCGCATTGGGTGGACATCGCGTACGGCTTTTTGCAATTGGTCGATTGTTTTGCCGTCGCCTCCTGATCCATCACCGGTAAAAAAACTTTGCAGCATAGGTGTATCGACATAGCCGGGGCAGATGGCGTTAACGCGAATACCTTCTGGTCCGTGATCACAAGCCATAGCCCTGGTCAACGCATGAACTGCTCCCTTGGTTGCACAATAAGCGGCAAGGCCGGGATCTGCTATGAAGCCATCATAACTGCCAAAGTTAATGATCGAAGCCGACGTTCCTGAAGACGATGCAATTCGCATAAGTGGCAGCGCGTGCTTCGAAGTAAGAAATGTTCCCGTCACATTTACCGCGAAGGACCGATTCCATTCCTCCAGCGTTGTCTGCTCGATCGTCTTTTCGATCTCGATCCCCGCAGCGTTAACCAGAATATCCAATTTACCTGAGGCATTGGAAACTTCATCCATCGCCGCGATAGCATCAGCTTCCTTTGTTACGTCCAACTTGACAAAGACGCTGCCATCCTCGTCATGCGAGGCCAAAGATCCTTCTGGCGTCAGATCAGCGGCGTAGACACGAGCACCCTCACGCAAAAACCGGGACACTATGGCGCGACCGATACCCCCGCGCCCGCCAGTGACCAGCGCAGTTTTCCCCTTCAGCATCATATGTCATTCTCCTTCAGCGGCGGATATCGATAGCGTGCAGCTGCGACGGTCCAATCCATATGATTGCGAACATATTCCTGCGAAGCGTCTCGCGGCGGATTGTAATCCCACGCTTCGCCCGCCCCGGCCTCCATCGCCGCATGTAAAGTACGACGGGATTTCTGAGTGGCAATCACATCGGCGCGCAGCTTTTCACTGTTCCAACGATTCGATACCTCGGCAGCAAATTCTTCAGCCTGCATTGCATAGGCCGGGTCCGATGCCCGATTTTCTTGTTCCATCGGATCGCGTGACAAATCGTAAAGTTGCGGAGGGTCGGGATCGCAATGAATATATTTCAATGGCCCGCGCCGGATCATGAAGACAGGGTACGGCGTCATCTCAGCGCAGTATTCACCGATTGCTTCGTCGACCGGATCACTTTCACCGCGCGCCAGCGGCATCAGAGAGCGACCGTCCACGGGCTCGCCAAAAATGTCGTCAGAGCCTCCTGCGATTTCGACAAAGGTGGGAAGTAGGTCCAACAGTGAACAAGCATTCTGCGTTGATCCCAGGCCAACACCTGGACCAGCCATAATTAAAGGCACACGGGCCGAATGTTCGAAAAAGTTCATTTTGTACCATAGGCCGCGTTCGCCCAGCATGTCTCCATGATCTGCGGTTACAATGATGATAGTATTGTCCAGCTGTCCAATTTCATTCAGCGTCTTTGTTATCGCGCCAACTTTACTGTCAAAATAGCTGACGTTGGCAAGATATGCACGGCGGGCACGGAGAACTTCAGTGTCTGTCAAAGGAACATAGCTTGCCTCGATCCCGTCCATCACCCGGCGCGAAAACGGATCTTGTTCTTCAGGCGTCAAGGTGAAGCCCGGCATCGGCACGTCTGTGTCCGTGTACAAGTTCCACCATTCTGGTTTTGCCACATATGGGTCATGAGGGTGAATAAAGCTTGCAACCAAGCAGAACGGAGCCTCATCTCCGGCAGCCCGGTCGCGGCCACGATCGATCAGCCAGCGGCGGGCGGCGAATTCGACCTCGTCATCATAGTCGGTTTGGAAAGTGGCGATGGCCTCTCCGCTTTCCTTGACCGTCTGCATGTTGTGGTACCACTTGTCGATCCTTTCATCCGGAGCTTCCCAATCCGGGGTCCAGGCGAAATCAGCAGGGTAGATGTCGGTCGTAACCCGATCCTGAAACCCGTGCTTCTGATCTGGTCCGACAAAGTGCATCTTGCCCGACAGACAGGTGCGGTAACCCAACGCTTTCAAGTAGTGTGCAAAAGTTGGGACCGAGGCGCGGAACTCGCTTGCATTGTCATAAGCCGCGATGCGACTGATCAACTGCCCCGACATGAAGGCAAAGCGTGAAGGAGCGCATAGCGGTGAATTGCAATAGGCGGCGTCAAACCGCATTCCGCGCGAAGCCAGCGCATCAATATGCGGTGTTTTGACTGATGGATGGCCGTAAGGACCGCAGAAATGCGGCGCCAGTTGATCTGCCATCACGACAACGATGTTCGGCCGCGTCACGGAGCGGCCTTTGCGTAAGCATCCAGCACAAGACCGTGGAAGTGATGAACCGCGTGTTCCGACTTTCCTGAGCCATTCGGATCATGAACGATCCGTCCTTGAGTGAAGGCCGGTGTACTCATGCCACGTTGAACGCTTTCGACGATATCGATGTCTTCGCGCTGCAGAACTTCGTCGAGATAGCGTATCGCCTCAATTTCCGCTTCGTCCGGTTCCGGGGTTTCCAGGAAGAAGTCATAAGTCTCCAGCGTTCGATCCGGACCTACGGGAATTATGTTCAACACGATCATCGAAGACCGCCCCGGATAACGCATGAGGCAAGTGGTGGGCCATAGCCACCAGACGGCATGGGTTAGCACGGTTGCGTTAGATACATCGTAAGCAGTGTTTGAATTCTTGCCCGCTTCAGCCATGTGGCTCGAGTAGATACCGTAAGTGGTCACTTTGTAGGTATCCATATCCACCAGATCGCAAAAATCCTTATGCGCTGTTGGGCAATGATAGCATTCAAGAAAGTTGTCGACGACATTTTTCCAATTCGACTTGATGTCATAAGTCAGGCGGTGACCAAAGGTCAGTTGCTCAATATCCGGCGCCCAGTGACGAATTTCAGTCTCCAGATCACCAGATACCGTCCCAAGAGGTTGCGCCGATGGGTCGAGGTTCACAAATATAAAGCCCGCGAATTCCTCGACCTGTACCTGGTCCAGACAGATGTCAGCAGTACTGAACCCACTAAGGTTCTCGGTCTCAGGCGCACGTACGAGCTGACCGTCCAGCTTGTAGACCCATGCGTGATACGGGCACATGATGCGTGTGGTTTCACCTTCACCCGAAAGCAGGTGGTGGGCGCGATGCTTACACACGTTGTAGAAGGCACGCAGCACGCCTTCGCGATCCCGGATCACGGCAACGGGGCGACCCGCGATTTCAGCGGTTACAAAGGAACCCGGAGTCCGAAGTTTCTCGACATGACAGACCCATTGCCAGTTCTTTGCAAGAACCTCATTAATGTCGACCTGATGCCACGCTGGGTCTACGTAAGCTTCGGCCTTCAACGAACTCGTGTTGAAGGGGTCAGGATTGAACCCGTCAGAAATTCGCGCGAATTGTTCTTTTGATGGAAGCTCGCTCATAAGTGACTCCACATTTCTGGGTCGGTAAAAGCCCATGTGACTGATGTGTAGAGCATATGATCTTCACAATTACACGAACAGGCTTATCTTTTTTCGCCACAATTTTTACTTTTTTAGCCATCCAGCGGATTGCGAAATACTACCCGGATTTGCGATGCATTGGCCAAGCCCTGTATTCGAATGGAACGCGCCCTTCGATACGATCATGACTAGGCGGAAGGCCAAACCTTTCCTTATAAGAACGACTGAAATGCACTTGGCTGTCGAATCCGGACGCCATGGCAATTTCGGCGATAGGAAGTTCCGTCTGTGTGACAAGCCCGCGCGCCCGATCAAGCCTGATATCGCGGTAGTACAACGCAGGAGCTTTTTTAATGTATGTCGCGAACAATCGGTTTAGTTGACGGTGCGAAACGCCAGCTCTCTTACAGATTTCCGGGAGAGAAATCGTATCTTCCAGATTGGCTTCCATGACTTGAATTGCCGATTTGAGGGTGGAGGGAATAACTGCGCCCAAAGGCTCGTTGCCTTCAGGTTGTTGCATCGCAGTCGGTCCTCTTAACCGATCGTGGAAAACATATCTGGCCGCTGCATTCGCAAGAGCACTGCCATGTATTCCCTGTAATATCTGAAGAGCAAAATCCACCGATGCCGTTCCACCACAGCAGGTGACGCGGTTGCGGTCTAGTACATAAAGATTTTCGACAACCTCAATCTCTGGAAACAGCTCTTGAAAGGCGTCGATATGTTCATAGTGTACAGTTGCACGATGACCGACCAGCAATCCGGCCTGCGCAAGAATAAATGCTCCGGTATCCAACGCGCCCAAGGTCGAACCTCCCCTGCCCCAGTTGCGCAACGCCTTGCCAATATTGACTGTCATATGTTTTTCCGGCGTCCAGCTGGACGACACAATTGCGATATCCACCGGTTGAGCGGTGATCTCATCCAGTGCTTGAGTTTCGATATTTGTACCATTGCTCGAGGGGCAAATCCCTCCGGACTCTGATACAAATACCCATTTAAAATGGGACTTACCGTCAAGGTAGTTTGCGGCTCGAAACGGGTCGATGAAGCTCATCGTAGCGGACATGTTAAAACTTGGAGTAACGATCACCACCAGACGGGTTTCAACATCTGAGTTCTTCGCCATTTCGCCGTTACCTAGATTGCAGGACACTGCATTCAGGAAATGACTTTTGAGTCAGATGCGCAAGACTGTTTAAAAGTCGGTTACCGCTCAATTCTGTTCTGTCAAATTACATTGGTTAATTTTCTAGAGATCTCTGTTGAGCTCAAACTTCACGTAGCTTTTTGTTTGGTCAGTCGGCAACCCTATCGTGGCAACATTAGTGTAAGGCTCGCGCCTTGCGGCACGTTGTCGATAGTAATTTGACCACGGTGACGTTGCGCGACCGCCAATGCAATCGAAAGACCCAGCCCACTTCCTTCGGAATGCTCCAGTTGCGAAAAGCGATCAAAAACCGTTTTACTTTGGTCCGGGGACAGACCTTTGCCATCATCTTTTACGGTCAACATCACGGCCTTTTCATCCTGACGCACGGAGACCGAAATCTTGCTCAGTTTCTCGCCACCATGCTTCAATGAGTTGTCGAGTAAATTCTTGATGGCCTCGCTTAGGAAAATCCGATCGCCCGAGACAATGACCTTGGTATCGGGCATCGCGACCTCGAATTCGATACCTCTGGCAAGAATTTGAACGCCCATTTCTGCTGCAGCTTCCTCGGCTACTTTCCGAAAGTCGAACTCATCAATCTGATCTTGCCGAGTCGGGTACCTGAGCCGCTCGAGGGACAGAAGTTGTTCCGCAACTGTGGCCGAGTTTTTGGCGGCAGTGACCAATTCAGAGATGCGTTTTTCTTTGTCTTGATCTGTCTTCGCATCTTGCAGTGCCTCGGCCATGGATTGTACCGCCGCCGCAGGGTTTCTCAGCTGGTGTGCCGCTTCTGAAATAAACCTTTGATGCGCAATTATGCTCTGTTCCGTCTGCCGAAAGAGGCGGTTAAGGGTTTTGACGACACCTTGCACCTCGGCGGGCACTGGCCTTCTGATTTCACTGAGGTCATCTGGTGAACGCAAATCAATCGCGTCCTGCAAATCCAACAAAGGCCGTAAACCATGAGCGACACCAAACCAGACAACTATGGCGAGCGTAACAAGCAAAATCCCCATTAAAACAGCGGCGCGTATCGACAGTTGATTGGCAAAGGCATTGCGGTCCGAAGTAAGTTGCCAGGCGGTGACGGTCGCGTCTCCAACAAGGTTCTCCAAAGCGACCCTCTCGGTCATCCGAAGTACGCGAACCGGTTCGTTTCGATACTCAGCTTCAAAAAAATGCGGCTTATAGGGGTCCTGTTGGCCAGACGCCGAAGAAGACGGCGGATACGCATATCCTGTCACATATATGCCGCCCGGACCTGTCACGTGGTAGAAGATCTCTCCACCCGATGCTTGTCTGATCATGTTGCGAGTTGACGGAAGCAGCGCGTCCCCACCAGAAATTGCCACGTCTCGTGAAATCGCAAGACCAGCAGAAAGTAGACTGTCGTCAAAAAGCTCTTGCGCCGTACGCTGTGCGACTGCGAAACGCCAGACCCCTAACAAAACCGCGATCAGGATCAGTGGCGTCAAAATCAGAAAAAACAGCCTGCGCCTGAGCGATCCGTGTTGGTTCACTTTTGAACCTCAAGCAAATAGCCAAGACCCCGAGCCATTTTAATCCGGATACCCAAATCCAGCAGCCTTTTCCGCAGACGTGATACATGAGGTTCTACGGCAGATTCTTCTACATCGGCGCCTACGCCATATACAAAATCGATGAGTTGGCTTTTGGGTACTATCCTTCCGCGACGTTCCAACAGGCACTCCAATACGGCAATTTCTCGACGCGGAATTTCCAAGACTTGGCCATTTACGCTGACCTGTCGTGCACTGCGGTCGAACTCAAGCCCGCCGACAATCTCGCTGGCCTCATAATCCAGCTGTTTTCGCCGGGATAATGCCCGAATACGCGCTTCCAATTCGTCCATCTCAAATGGTTTTACCAAATAGTCATCCGCACCCATATCCAGTCCCGAAACCCGATCGCTCGTCTCGGAACGCGCTGTCAGCAAAATTACCGGAGCGCCATCCCCGCGGGCACGCAGGGATCGTAAAATCTCCAACCCGGAACGGCGCGGCAGATTGATATCCAACACAATCAGATCCGCACCTTCCTGACCTAGATGAAGTTCTGCCGCGTCTCCGTCCGTTAGAACATCTACCGCATGACCACGGTCACGCAGACGATAAGCTATGGCGTTGGCGAGGGTTTCGTTATCCTCGACGATGACGATCCGCATTCGTACTCCTGCAAGTTTCACGCAAGGTTGAAGCCTCATGATTGCCAGATGGGAGGGGGAATCAACCCCACAGTTTCATTTGATGTCACGGCGGCGCGTCAAGCTCGTCTGTGGTTTTCTGGTCAATAGGGAGGAACCAATGACCATTTCAAACTTTACCCGTCGCGCAGTCGTAGGACTGATAGCCGCTGTCGGTTTGGCCGCGCCTGCCGCTGCGGAGGTCGATTTCTCGGGCAAAACTGTTGAGTGGGTTATCCCATTCTCAGAAACTGGCGGCTCGGCCAAGTGGGCCAACTTTTTTGCTCCGCTTCTGTCAGAAGCCCTGCCGGGTCAACCCACCGTTGTCGTGAAATTCATGCCCGGCGCCGGATCGACAAAGGGAGCGAACTGGTTCCAGGAACAAAAGCACGACGATGGAACTCTTTTATTTGGCACCTCAGGCTCGACCCAGTTTCCATACCTGCTAAGCGACCCGCGTGTACGATATGAGTACAATGACTGGATTCCCGTGATGGCATCCGGCACCGGAGGTGTGGCTTATCTGAATGCTGAAGATGGTGCCAAATTCGATGGCTCCGCAAACGCGCTGAAGGACACCAACTTCATATATGGCTCACAGGGTGCAACGCGTCTGGACCTGGTACCCTTGCTGGCATGGCAGATGCTGGGCATGAATGTAGAACCCGTGTTCGGTATCAAGGGTCGTGGCGACGGTCGCCTGATGTTTGAACGCGGCGAAGCAAACATTGATTACCAGACATCCTCTGGTTACCTGGGCGGTTCCGTACCGCTGGTCGAGGCGGGCCAAGCCGTGCCGATGATGACCTGGGGCGCATTGGATGCCGATGGCAATATCGTACGTGATCCGACATTCCCCGATATCCCGACCTTCAAAGAGGTTTGTGAAGCCACCGATGGCTGCGAAACCAGCGGCGAGGCTTGGGACGCATGGAAGGCGTTCTTTGTCGCCGGTTTCCCGGTTCAAAAGCTGGCCTTTCTGCCCGGTGATACACCTCAGGAAGTTGTCGACGCTTACACCGCGGCCTTCCAGGCTGTTACTGAACGAGGTGACTTTGAAGAGATTTCCTCCAAGCGTGTTGGCAAGTACCCCGTTTTTGTTGGCGACGGCTCTAAGGCTGCACTGCAAACAGCGACAAGCGTTAACGATGACGCCAAGGCGTATGTACTAAATTGGCTCAAAGAAGCCTATGGTGTCGAGCTGAACTAGGCTGACGTCCCAGCGCGTGCCAAAACATAGGGCACGCGCTATTACATTCCCAAAAAAGTAATGAAAGGCGGCCGTTATGGAGGTTTTTGCCACTGCAATGCCTGCGCTGGGTGACGCGTGGGGATTGATCCTGCAACCTATCGTTCTGGGCTATCTCGTACTCGGCGTTGTAATGGGACTGGCCGTAGGTGTTTTTCCTGGGCTTGGTGGAATTGCTGGTTTGTCCTTGCTGCTGCCGTTCATGTTTGGAATGGACCCTATCCTTGGACTGGCGTTAATGATCGGCATGGTCGCAGTCGTTCCGACCTCTGATACCTTTGCCTCGGTATTGATGGGGATCCCGGGCAGTTCAGCATCTCAGGCGACGGTTCTCGACGGCTTTCCAATGGCCAAGAATGGTGAGGCAGCGCGGGCCTTGTCTGCAGCCTTTGCATCGTCTCTTTTCGGTGGCTTGGTCGGTGCAACATTTCTGACAATGTTCATCCTTGTCGCGCGGCCTATAGTTTTGGCTTTTGGCCTACCCGAGATGTTGATGATCACCATTCTGGGTCTTTCGATGGTCGCTATCCTTGCGGGTCGCATACCGTTGAAAGGAGTAGCGGCGGCTGGTTTGGGCCTGATGGTCGGAACCATCGGTGAGGCAGACGCCGGTGGATCGCTGCGAATGGCGACCTATGACATTCCTTATCTGACAGATGGGCTGAAACTGGTCATCGTCGGGCTGGGCATATTCGCCGTACCAGAAATCGTATCGCTGCTGCGACAGGATCGTTCGATTGCCAAGGGCGCTTCACTGGGGGCCGGGTGGCTTGACGGTGTGAAAGACTGGGCCGCGAACATTTGGTTGTCTGTTCGTTGTTCGATAATCGGCGTGGTCGTTGGTGTCATTCCGGGTCTCGGAGGTTCGGTCGTAGATTGGATTGCCTATGGACACTCGGTTCAATCAACCAAAGACAAAAGCAACTTTGGCAAAGGTGAAGTACGTGGAGTCATCGGCCCGGAAAGTTCGAACAATGCCAAGGAAGGCGGCGGTTTGGTTCCGACCTTGCTTTTCGGTATTCCGGGATCAGGCTCTATGGCAATCTTCATTGGTGCTGTCGCCCTGCTCGGTTCAGGCAACATCGAGGTTGGGCCAAGCATGCTCAAGGACAATCTCGATATCACCTATTCGATTGTCTGGTTACTGGCTCTGGCTAACGTTGTGGGCACCATATTGTGCATCGCGGCTTCGGGCGGTATCGCCAAGCTAACTACAATCCGCTTTACATATCTGGCTCCGTTCCTGTTCATGCTGATTAGCTTTGCAGCATTTCAATCCGGTCAGAACTTCGAAGACCTGCTGGCCCTGTTCGTGATCGGTTTGATCGGGATATTCCTGCGTCGGTTTGACTGGTCGCGCCCAGCCTTCCTTATCGGCTTTGTCCTGTCTAACCCAGTTGAGAAGTTTACCAATCAAGCGTTCCAGATCGCATCGTTCAGGTTTCGCAAAAGCTTTGGCGAGGGTATGGAATATGTCTTCAGCCCGATCGTGATTGTTTTGATCGTGGTTACAGTTGTATCGGTCATTTTTGGAGTTCGTCAGGCCAAGATGATCATGGCTGAAGGAGAGGTTCAGTCGGGCAGCAAGCGTGCGCCTTTGATTTTTCTGCTCGTTATTATGGCCTATTTGATTGTGGCCTTGGTTAACGCCAATATGATCCCGAACTATAACATGACCGACAAGATTATCCCGCTGGTTATCGGCACAGTCTCGCTCTTCTGTTGTGTTGTTTTGTTAATCCAAATGATGCGACGGCCCGAGGGCGATCCGATCTTTGCAGACAAGGAAATCGCAGGTGAGGATGCAAATGCACCTCATGGGCTTTGGTCCACACTGGCATGGTTTGCTGGTCTGATCGCAGCTACTTGGGTCGTCGGCTTCATCCTTGCGCTATTCGGGTTCTTGATCGCCTTCTTTCGCATTCGCGCCGGATCAAGCTGGCAGATTACACTGATCCTGACCGCATGCGGCATAGGCTTTATGTGTTTCATGGCCGGTGCACTAAACCGGGATTTTCCGCCCGGCCTTCTGCAGGGTTTAGTTGATCTGCCGTGGCCTCTAAAATGACAGAACCCCTAAGGCTTCTTTGCCTCGAAGGGGATGGCATCGGGCCAGAGATCGTGAACGCGACGCTGGCGGTTGTTCAAGCCGCCGGCCGTGTCCTTAATCGCAAGATCCAAACCGAGAAGATGGATATCGGTTTTGCTGCGTTGAAAGCCAAAGGATCGACGATCCCACAGTCGGTGATTGAGGCCGCCGAGTCTGTCGACGGTGTGATCCTTGGTCCGGTTTCGCACAATGAATATCCGCCAGTCGAACAGGGTGGGCGAAATCCTTCAGGCGTACTGCGAAAAGAACTGGAGCTTTTTGCAAATCATCGACCCGCCAAGACATGGGTCGGACTAGACGCACCTTCGCGCAAATCCTTCGACCTGATCGTGATGCGCGAGAACCTTGAAGGGTTCTATGCAGATCGCAATATGTTCGCAGGCTGTGGTGAATTTATGCCCGAACCGGACGTTGCGTTGGCTGTTCGGAAGGTGACGCGCAAAGCAAGTCTCGACATCGCACGCGCCGGTTTCGAATTGGCCGCGTCCCGTCCGGCCAAACATGTTACCGTCGTTCACAAGGCAAACGTCATGCGTATGACGGATGGCTTGTTCTTGGAATGCACGCGTTCAGTCGCCAAAGAGTTTCCTTCCGTTGCCTATAAGGAAATGCTTGTAGACGCGGCTGCGGCGCATCTGGTTCGCGATCCTACACGGTTCGACGTATTGATTACGACGAATATGTTCGGCGATATTCTAAGCGATCTCGCCTCAGAGCTAGCCGGTGGTTTGGGGCTGGCTGGGTCCCTCAATTTCGGTGCTCGTCATGCGGTTGCACAGGCGCAGCATGGCTCGGCTCCGGATATCGCCGGTAGAGACGTGGCAAATCCGGTTTCGCTTGTATTATCAGTTGAAATGCTGCTTCGGCATCTCGGTGAAACTAACGCAGCAGATCTTATCCGAGCCTCTGTGGGAGTTGCATTGGAATCGCCCGAAACACGCACGCGCGACCTGCAAGGTACGCTTGGCACAAGTGCATTCACCGAAGTTCTTTGCAAACTTGTTGAGGAGGGCGCGAGATGACCCAAACCGCAATACCCTACGTTTTCATGCGAGGCGGCACATCGCGCGGCCCCTATTTTCTCAGGTCTGATTTGCCGCAGGATTTGGATAAGTTGGCGGAAGTTCTGATTGCCGCCATCGGTGCCGGCCATCCACTAAATATTGATGGAATTGGCGGTGGCGCTGCAGTTACCACCAAAGTCGCAATGCTTTCGCCCAGCGATGATGAATGGGCAGACATCGACTATTTCTTTGCCCAGGTCTCGGTTGAGGAGAGGCTGGTCGACTTTAAGCCCACCTGCGGCAACATTCTGTCTGGTGTTGGTCCCGCAGCAATTGAAATGGGGTTGATCCAGACTCAGGGCGAAGAAACCAAAGTTCGCATTCGCGCAGTCAACACTGGTGCACAGGTAGAGGCCAAGGTCCAAACACCCGGTGGCCAATTGACTTATGATGGCGGGTCACAGATTGCTGGTGTGCCCGGGCAGGCGGCTCCGATCCAGTTGAGTTTTATGGGCGTAGTAGGGTCTTCGACCGGTGCATTCCTGCCCACAGGTAACTTGCGTGACTCTATTCAAGGGATTGAAGTGACCTGCATGGATGTCGCGATGCCCTTGGTAATAGCCCGCGCAGCTGACTTTGGTTTGTCAGGCTACGAAAGCGCAGAAGAACTTGATGGAAACGAAGAGTTCTTTGACCGTATGGAGAAACTTAGGATCGAAGCCGGTCTTGCAATGGGCATGGGAGACGTTTCGAAGTCTGTAACTCCCAAGTTTGGGCTTCTGGCACCCGCCAAAGACGGAGGAACCATTGCCGTCAGGTATTTCATGCCATGGAAAACTCATCCAACGATGGCCGTTACTGGCGCCCAATGCTTGGCATCCTGTGCACTGACGCCGGGAACAGTTTCTGATGGTTTACTAAACCGCCCCAATTCCTGCCCTGCGGAAATTGAGCTTGAGCATGCTTCGGGAACAATCGACGTCTTGATCGACTTTTCCAATAATGAAAGTTTTGTCCTGAACTCTGCAGGCCTGGTTCGAACGGCTCGCAAACTGGCAGATGGCTATATTTATGTCCCGAAAGAGGTTTGGGGTGGGAGTTGATTGGGTTGATGCCATTTGGTATACTTTAGTATACAATTAGGAGGAGCCACAATGACGGACTACTCTGAATGCCTCATGATCGCGCGTCAGGAACTCAGGCTTGCGCAAGCAGCCTTGCGGAGAGAAATGGCAGACTACCCAACACCGATTGCCGGTTGTGACGAGCAGTTCAATCACCTTTTGGACCAAAGTCAGCGCATTCGAAATGCGCTCGCCGCTCTTGAAGCGCCGCATTTTGTCCCAACCCCAAGAAGGTTGGATATCGGGATGAGCATTGAAAGCCGATGAAAGTTCACATTCTAGACGATTGGTTCGACACACTTCGAGGGTTGCCGTGTTTTGACAAGCTGGCGGGACACGACATTACGGTCTGGACGGACCACGTAGAAAGCTCTACCGAGCTAGCCGCGCGCCTACGGGACGCCGAAGTGCTGGTACTTTTTCGTGAACGCACCAATGTGACAAGGGAATTACTGACGCAATTGCCAAACCTGCGGCTAATCAGCCAGCGCAGTGTCTATCCTCATGTCGATGTGCAGGCTTGTACAGATAACAGAGTGTTGCTGTGTTCGAACATGCATGGAGGAACACCCTCGTATGCCGCGGCCGAGCTGACTTGGGCTCTGATAATGGCTGGCATGCGTGACCTTCCTGCGCAAATGGCATCTGTCAAGGCGGGTTGCTGGCAAGCCGGGGTAGGTAAAACACTGCGTGGTCGGCAATTGGGCCTTTACGGATATGGGCGTATCGCTCGCACGGTCGCCGGATATGCTGAAGCATTTGGAATGTCTGTCGTCTGGTGGTCGTCCGACGCAGGTCGCGCCCGCGCGACTGCCGATGGCGCGATCATTGCACCCAACCGCGAGGCATTCTTTGCCAACAGCGACGTTGTTTCCATTCACGTGCGTCTAAAACCGGAAACAAACGGTATCATAACAGCAGAAGATTTGGGCGCGATGCAACCAGGTTCCCTGTTTGTGAACACTTCCCGTGCAGGGCTAGTTGCGCAGGGGGCTTTGCTCAAAAGCCTCAATAGTGGCCGTCCTGGCATGGCAGCAATCGATGTTTTTGATACTGAACCACTTACTGATCCCAACGACCCTCTACTGGCACATCCGCACTTGATCGCGACGCCCCATATCGGATTTGTCACCGAAGACGAGTTTGATCTGCAGTTCGCGGATATCTTTGACCAAGTAAACGCCTTTGCCGAAGGTGAACCGATCCACATGATCAATCCCGAGGTTTGGTCCAACGCAGAATGAGATTGGCTGCAATCGGCGCGCCGATTATTACCAATACAATCCGTGTTAGATGGTGTGTGATAACAAAGCCTAAATCGGCACCCGAGACGATCGCGAGAACTGTCATTTCAGCCTGACCGCCTGGGGCAAAGGCCAGAAACGCCTCGACTGGGCGGCCGAGGCCCAATGCGGTGACGATGGCTGTGAATGCTGCTGCCAGTATCGCTAAAATGGTGACGTAAGCCACACCGGCGGCAACCACACGGCGCAGTTCACTCCATGTAACACCGGTAAACTGTACGCCAATCCCGCAGCCAATGAAGAACTGGGCCACCAGTACAGCTTCACGAGGAGGGCGTGAATGGATGAAGTCACCAAGTGACAGCATAGCTGTCAGAATCATTGGCCCAAGTATCGAGGCACCGAACAACCCGACTTTCTCGCCGCCTTTCCAACCCACAAGAGCTGCGGCCACCATGAGCAGCAGTTCATGCACGGGAAGGTCGCGCGCGGGCTCACCAACGGGGTTAGTCAATTCCGCGCCATAGAAGACCGTCAGAAACAAAGGCGCCAAGGTAACTATGATCAAAACGCGCGTGCCATGGATCAAGGACAATGTACGCGGATCAGCCCCAGCTTCGGTGCCAAAAATAATCATGTCCTGCAATCCACCGGGCATGGCTGCATAAAACGCTGTTTTGTCATCAAAACCCCAAACCCTGCGAAAAAAGGGGACACCGATAAGCGCGATCAAAATGATAAAGAACGGGATCAACATTATCGACGCAGCCATCTTTGGCAGATCTGCGAAAAGGGCTGGTGTAATCGACGCTCCGACGGCCACTCCCAAAATTGTTCTCGCAGCAACTGAAACCTGACCAAATCCCCTAAGCGGCGCTTTGGCCAAAGCCGCAATCAGGCACGCGGACATTGGACCAAACAAAAATGGCAGTGGCAGGTTTGCCGCCCAAAACAACAACGTGCCCAACGCTGCGAGGCCAAATGTTAGGGACCTCTGCATTGTTGGTGTGAGTTGAGAATTCCGGGCGGACAAGATTAGACTCCAGAAATACCAGCTTATTTGTATGCGGTTGTATACCAAGCAGTGCAATATGCAAGCGCACTAGGTTTTTTGCATCCTTTGATGCGTCTCAAATTAGTTCGGCTTTTTCTAGTCTATTCTGATTGCATCCTATTCTCGGCTCACGAGGTCCAAGATGATTGTCGGAGACCAAAGCAAAGTAGTTGCATTCCTATCAGACCCTGCCACTTACGGCGTCTACGAACCAATCGAAGTCATCGAAACTCATATCTCCATTATTTTTCTAGCGGGAAACCGGGCGTATAAACTGAAAAAAGCGGTCCAACTGCCGTATGCAGATTTTTCTACTCCTGAAATTCGCTCCAACGCCTGTGAAAAAGAATTTAAGCTGAACAAGATTACTTCGCCAGAGATCTACCTTGGCGTGCGTCATATCAGCCGAAACGGTTCAACACTAAGTTTCGGCAACTGCGGGGAAGTCATTGACACCGTTGTTGAAATGGTACGTTTCGAGCAAGAAACTATACTAGACCAAGTGGCCTTGCGAGGAGAACTAACCCCTGAAATTATGAGTGTTTTGGCAAAAACAATTGCGAAGGCTCACAAGTCGGCGAAGCCGGTCCAAACCGGTGGCGTTGATAACATCCATGCCGTGCTGAGCATTAACAAGGCAGGCTTTAAACAAGGCTCGGTGTTTACGCATTCTGAAATAGACCGACTAGACGAAGCCTTCCAAACCGCATTGAAACAGAAGGCCGGGATCTTTGAAATGCGAGCCGCGCGCGGTTGTATTAAGCGTTGTCACGGAGACCTTCATCTAAGAAATATTTGCCTCTTCGATGGGGAACCAAGGCTATTTGACTGTATCGATTTCAACGACCAACTCGCTACAGTAGATGTTTTGTACGATTTGGCATTTCTTGCAATGGATCTTTGGCACAGGGATTTGCGACACCTCGCAAACCTTGTCGTAAACCACTATGTTGATTTCTCACAAGAAGAGGACGGTTTTCCGCTTTTGCCGTACTTCATTGCACTTCGTGCAGCTGTACGTGCGCATGTTCTGGCAACACAGTCTGAGGACCTGCAAGACAACCCCGCAAACGCCAAGCGGAAAGAAGCCCGAACTTACTATGACTTGGCGACATCCCTATTAGGAAACACGAAGCCTCGATTAGTTGCAATTGGTGGCTTCAGTGGAAGCGGCAAGTCCACCATATCAAACGAAATTGCACCTGCGTTTGGGGGTGCCCCCGGAGCAAGAGTGATAGAAAGTGATCGGGCACGCAAAGCAATGTTTGGCGTCGATCCGCAGACGCCGCTACCAGAAAAGGCCTATCATCGCGATGTTTCGGATGCAGTATATGACTCGATGGGACATCGCGCCAAGGCTCTGCTAAAGGCCGGGAGCCCGGTGATAGTTGATGCAGTTTTTGATTTTCCTGGCCGAAGAGATAAAATCGAAAATGTAGCGCGAGAAGTTAATGTTCCTTTTGATGGTATTTGGCTGGACGCCGCATCGGCAGTACTTAAACGACGCCTTCAAACCCGGGCCAAGTCAGCATCTGACGCCACTGTGGATGTTTTGGAGATGCAACTTGAATGGAAATCGGTTCCCGTTTCTTGGACGCTGCTTTCAACCTCTTGTTCTATTGACGAAACCCGGCTGGAAATCGTGACCGCGTTGGGTTTGGATCAGCATAAATAAACTTGATTATCCCAACGCAGAAGACGCTTCGAACTAGCCCCGCTAAGGTTATTTCGTGCCCAAATCCTGTCACCCAGGTTGCTGAATATCGGTTGCCCGACATTGCCATAGGGCGCCAAAAGCGCAGTAAATTCTGTATTCAACCTTAGCTGAGCCATTTGCCATCCTCAGAAACGAGCTTTTTTGTACATTGATCTTTATCAAGATTGGCTAACGCAAGCAGTGGTACAGTGAACGCCAAATTAGGAGGGTTCGCATGGAAGATTTGGTGGAAATTGGAAGATCCTTTGTGCAGGCGATGCGTGAACGCAGGGGCATCTCAAACGTTGACGAAATGTATGCCGAAAACGCTCAATCAATAGAGGCGGTCGTGCCTCCTGTGCGGCAGTTTCGGATAACTAAAGGACGGGATGCGATCAAAGCGAAAAGAGAGGATTGGTTGGTAACACATGAAATCCATGAACTCGACGCGGACGGCCCCTACGTTCACCCTCCAAATCGCTTTGGCGTTCGTTACAGGGCCGAGGTAACGCAAAAGTCTACGGGTAAGCATATAACTCTCCGTGAAATCGCAATTTACTCGGTGGAGGACGACAAAATTATTCTCGAAGAGTTCTTCATGTTGCCAAAATAGAAAGCCACCTTGCAGTTCGGCTAAACTTGGTGCAGCCGTGAACCGGTAACTTGGATTTTTCCAATAATAACAAAGCACGGTTACCGCGGTGCAGTCAGCCTACTGATTTACTCCGGTCAGACACTAACTAGAGAAATCCGCTCAACCCGACCCAGCCCGAAACAACCAGTAACGATCCGATTGAAAGACTTCACTTATGCCGAAAGAGCCATATCAAAGTCCACGCGACGGACCAAACTGGCCCGATTGGATGTATTACGTTGCGCTTGCGGCTGTTCTAGGACTTTTGATTGTTACAAGCTTTTTTGCTCCGCCTGCCAATCAGCAAGCAACCACGCTGACATACAGCGCCATGAAAGAGCTTGTCCGTGCGGGGCGAGTGCAATCAGCTGAACTGCGCGAGCATAGCATTATTGTAAATACCAAGTCCGATGACAAGGACGGCGGACAAACTTTCAGTGCCGTTGTCCCGGTCCATGGCGATCCGGACTTGCTTGCGCTGCTGGAAGACAACGATGTCGACATAACGGCGACGGAACCATCTGAAACGTCAATCTTCATTTATCTACTGCCTTGGGTATTTATTCTCGCAGTCTACTTTTGGCTACAGCGGCGAATGACAGGCGGGATAGCCGGCGGTCCAGGTGGAATTTCCGGAGGGCTGCTTAGCGGACGTTTTTCCAAACCGAATGCATCCGCAAAGAAAGTGACGTTCCAGGATGTGGCGGGCCAGGATCAGGCTAAACGCGAGGTTGCAGAATTGGTGGAGTTCCTGCGCGACCCACAGCGTTTTGCCCGCGTCGGTGCCGAAGTCCCGCATGGCGTTTTGCTGGTTGGACCGCCGGGAACAGGAAAAACGCTGTTGGCTAAAGCACTTGCTGGCGAGGCCGATGTCCCATTTTTTTCCACGTCTGGTTCCGAATTTATTGAGATTTTCGTTGGCGTCGGTGCGGGCCGGGTCCGCAATTTGTTTGAGGAAGCGCGCAAGGCTGCTCCGTCAATTATTTTCATCGACGAATTGGATAGCGTCGGTCGCACCCGCGGAACAGGGCTTGGCGGCGGCCACGATGAAAGGGAACAGACACTAAACCAAATACTTGCGGAACTAGACGGATTTAGTGAACGCGAAGCGGTTGTTGTACTGGCAGCAACCAACCGACCAGATGTTCTGGATCCTGCTTTGCTAAG
>NZ_JBXWSJ010000033.1:0-54002 GCF_059613365.1 Ruegeria sp. BHSA163 | reverse complement strand
CTATTGAAAAAGCCAAAGTTGAGGTCGGAGACTTAACAAACGACATCCAAGCCTTTGACATCGACGCGCTGGGTTCGGTCCTTGAAAAAGGTGACGTGATCGTTTCCATGCTGCCCGGAGATTGGCATGTCCCGTTGGCGGAACTGGCGATCTCTAAACAGGCGAATTTCGTTTCTTCCTCTTATATTGCTCCAGAAATGCGCGCGCTGGACGATAAGGCACGTGACGCTGGCGTAGCATTGGTGAACGAGGTCGGCCTGGACCCTGGGATTGATCACTTGATGGCCCACGCACTTGTTGATGACTACCGCGCATCGAGCGCATTCGATCCGCAAAACCATCTTAGCTTTATTTCTTATTGCGGGGGCGTCCCGAAAAACCCCAACCCATTCCGATACAAGTTCAGCTGGTCGCCGCTAGGCGTTCTCAAAGCGCTTCGGTCCCCCTCGAAGTCGATCCGAGACTACGCAACGCTGGACGTCGCACGCCCTTGGGATGCGATCAGCAGCTATATCGCTCCGTTACCAATCCCTGAAAGTTTCGAAGTTTATCCAAACCGTGACTCCGTCCCTTTCATGGCCCAGTACCATTTTGAAGACCATTGGCCAGTCAAGGAATTTGTACGTGGCACCTTGCGACTAAACGGATGGGCGGATGCTTGGTCAGATGTTTTTTCCGAAATCGAAACACTGTCCGGACCCGAAGGCGAAACTCGTTTGAAACAAATGTCGGACCAGTTCTGGAGCGAAAACGCTTACGACGAAGGCGAACCTGATCGGGTTGTTCTGTGCGTAGGCCTAAAAGCCGAAAAGGATGGGCAAGAAGTTTGGCACAAAACCTATGTCATGGATGCTTGGGGCGATGATCGTGGCACAGCAATGGCACGACTGGTGTCTATCCCGGTGTCGCTGGCCGTCGAGGCAGTATTAAACCGCGAAATTCCTGTTGGGGTACACGCTGCGCCCAGTGATCCGAAACTGGTCAGCCAATGGATGGCGGAAGTCGATAAACTGGCACAACAATTGCAGATCGTAGATCATGTGAAAGATCAATACTAATTTTACATTTCGTGGATCCAGATGGAAACAGACCTCGGCCATTTGCCGAAAGCTGCTTTCTCTCCAATTGTGATTGCCTTCGAATGTCAAAATCCTGACCGAACATCTGATGAGTTCAAAAAATCGGGACTTTAGGTCTGGTCGATCAACCGAATGTATCAATCCAAATAAACGAATGGGCCACTCAAGTATTTTGAACGGCCCATCAAAAAATTAGCTTTGTTAAGGATAAGTGGTGCAATTTTAGATGTACCGATCAATTGTATCCTCGATATCTTTTCGGTTCAGACCAAGCTCGGCCAATTGATGATCAGTCAACCCGTTTAACTGTTGGGCCGCAAACACAATATCCCCTTTGATAGCGTTTATCCGCATTGCTCGATCAAACAACAAAAGGGCACTGGCCAAGGGGGAGTTGTCGGTCGGTGGTATTACATCAAACATGGTGGATACCTCATAACTTTTGAATTCCGACGGGCCGATGAATGTTTTGCCCGTATCGCGGTCAATGACGGTAAGGTCTGTGATTGTAGACGCTTTCATAAGCTTTCCGTTCGATCTGCTCCCGCGGCACACCAATGTCGTCCAGTTGCTGGTCACTCAGCCGTCTGAGTTCATTAACGGTTTTTGAGAATAGCCTGCGACGGAATTGTTCAACCCGAGCTTCGGCAAAATCAGAAAACAGGCCCGCAAAGACACTGCTTTGGGGCGTTACTTTATTGGTATATTCCATTGTTTTTCTCCTCCAAGAATTAACTGCTTTTTTTCTGTACAGTTAAAATAAAGGAGCACTGCCTTAACGACGCCAAAACGACTCATTAAGCTATGTTAATGAAAGTCTGCATCGTAAGAATTGCGGGTTTGGGCGGCCAGTTGGCACAATTCAACTCATGCAATCCGCGATTAGCCTGGGTCTTCGGTTTCAAGTAAGTTTCTGATCAGGAACTGCGCCGCCGGTGGAGTTTCGTCCGATGCAAGCAACGCCTCGAAAGTCGAATTCAGTGTGTCGTCTTCCCAAACATTCACCGCAGCCGCTATCCAGACAACTGACGCAGGATCATCTTCCAGTGTTTGCTTGAAGACTTCAGAGATTTGTTCTCGATGCTCCGGTGCCACAGCTCCTGCATCGGCAAGCGCGCGGATCAAAGCTTTCAGATCGTCCTGCGTTCCATAATTTTCCGCGATCGCGTTTCCAATTTGGGCGACGGCCTTTGACCCATCTGCTTCTATTCCGGCAACGGCCCATTCCCGAAGGCTTAATCCTCCGGTTTTTAAAGAGGATGAGTATTGGGATCGAACAAACTCTCGCGCTTGCGAATCTTTCTGTAACCCAAGCAAACGGATTGCAGCAGGTGCATAAGCATAACGCCCAACGGTTCGCAGATCCTGCCGCAGCACGTCAGTTGAAACAGTTATCCCCAGTTCACGCACAATGGGATAAGGAGCGCGGTGAATTTCTAACAGCGCAGTATCGCGTAACACCCGGTCGTGATGTTCCAGAAAATGGGTAAAGAATTCTATGCGGTCCCGCGAGTCGCTCTGTCCAATGCCCCAGCTTTGCCCACTTGAGCGGACCTGGCTCAAAAATTCAGCACGTTCAGGAGTGACCAAAAAGGCTTTAGACCACTCAGCTGAAAGGCCTCGTCCTGTTTTGTCCAGCAAAGAGGATCCATAAATCATTAAAACTCTTCGGTTCGGATCAGCGCGAAAAGCTGCACGTGTCGAGCTATCCACCAAAAATGGAATTTCCGGTGCCCTCGCAAGTTGGTCGGATGTTCCTTTCAAGACTTTCACGGGAACAAACTTAAATGGATTGTCAGGAGACGGAGCGGCAAGAACGATCACGCGCGACGACAAAATGCGATCTGCCAGAGAGTATTCCGGCAATGTTACGCAAACCCCGCAAGCAAGTGAAGGCCTAGGCGCCAAGAACCCAACCAGAACAATTCCGCAGAATATTACCAACTGCAATGTGCGAAGCATAAATCTGCTCTATCCAAAACGCAGCCTGATAGCTACAGGCCGATCACATACTCCTGTGCCAGCTTACACAAAAACTAAGAGTTCTGCGACATGTTGCAGGTTCATCCCTATTGGATGCTCCCCTTGAACAGCAGAATGGTTTTCACATGAGATCGTTTTCCACGTCTTCCGCCGAAATTCCCAGCGCATCCAGCCCGTTTTCCAAGTGGTCAGACAAGTGTGGAGTCCCGATCAAGTAGTCGGCACAGGGGGTCGAGGCCTCGGTCTTAGCGGTCACAATGGCCTCAGCCAGATCTTCGGCAAAAAAACTTTCACGACCAATCCACATTATTGCGACCAGCTCTGCTTGTTCATCCTCACTCATTCGGTCAATAAAAGCGCGCAACTCGCCTTCTGCACGTTCCAGTTCTCGCCCCATCATCGCAACTTGGGCGACTTTTCTAGCCGAAATCTCCAGCATATGACCAACTCCTGTGTCCGCGGTTTCCATCAATCAAAACCACCATCTCAGGCTTGCGTCTTTGATCTTGAGCAAACTAAACCCCTATTGCTCGCGCGGGCGAGAGATTGGGCAGGAAGGCACGGGTTCTGAACGAAACGGCCGGAATCGGGCATTTTTAAACCAGAGCTTGGCGGCCTGCCAAACTATTAGCGCAAAAACCCGCCTTGCGCCAAACGGGCGTCGGACCAAAGCCCAAAGTATTGTGCGATTTGTCAGCAAATTTCGGGGCCCGGTGAGGGTCGCGATAAGACCACCGTTTTCCCGCGTGTAATCTATCCACACGCCTACCCTTTCCAAACGATAGTCAAACCGAAAAGTGTATACACCTTCGATCTTTTGAAACGGTGAGACATGCATCAGCTTTTTAGCGACGATGCGATCCGAAGGCTGAATTAGCGAAAGGTCTGGTTTGTGACATAGATAGCTGTGGCGGGTTCCGTAGGTATTCGTGACTTCGGCCACAACGGCGTATAGACTGTCATTTTGATCGAAACAGAACCAGAAACTGACCGGGTTAAAAACGTGAGCCAAAACACGCGGTTGCGTTAGCAACACAATCCGAGCGGGCTGGGGAAACTGCAATTCATCAAACCGTTTCCGCAGCCACGCGGCCCCGGTGCCTTTGCCCGGATCGCCACCATGATCGCGATCCCGCCAGTTTGTAATATTTGCCTTGTTGACAGAAAATAAAAACGGCGTTTTCGGCCGACCTTCTGGGTCGAATAGGATGTAGTCCACGGAATAACGAAAGGAGTTTTTAATTGAACCCTTTCGGCCGTGATAAGTATGGCCAGATATATGCTCTATTTCGTTCATGTAGTTTCGATTTTCGTTCTGACCGTAACCTGCTAAAAATACAGAATATTCTGTATAGCGTTTCATACAGTTGTACGAAGTTTAGCGCAGTGTGGATTAAAACAATTAAATAAAGTGATCCGACTTGGGCTGCGGCGCGTATTGTGATTATGTTTACCGAAACTGATATCGCGACCTTGGACACACCGTCGGCTGAGCCTGATTTTGTGCCATCCAAGTTCGCGCCGAAAAGTGTCAGGGGCAAGTCGGTGAACGGATCGATCAACAGCTGCGATATCCGGCAAGAGTGGGTTCTCCACATCAGACGCATTCGGGACGAAAAAGATCAGTTGGCTTTCGCCGAATTGTTCCGACACTTTGCCCCAAGGGTGAAGGCGTTTCTGATTAAGTCAGGGTCGGACGCAACTACGGCGGAAGAATGCGCGCAAGAAGTAATGGCGACGTTGTGGCATAAGGCCCATCTGTTCGACCCGTCCCGAGCAACGGTTGCAACATGGGTGTTCACGATCGCCCGTAACAAGCGCATCGATGTCCTGCGCAAACAACGCCGTCCTGAACCCGAAGATCTGGGTTGGGGCCCCGAGGCGGAACCTGATCAGGACGATGTGATTGCGCTTCAACAGGAAACCGCGCAGCTGCGTGACGCTATGGCGGCGCTTCCGGATGCGCAAAGAGAGCTGATCCAGAAGGCTTATTTTGGAGACCTGAGTCACCGCGAGATTGCGTCGCAGACAGGGTTGCCTTTGGGAACTATCAAATCACGTATAAGGCTGGCGCTGGACCGCTTGCGCCATGCGATGAATTGAGTTGAATGAGATGAGTAAGGACATAAAACATCACCTGACCGACGACCTGCTGATGGCATATGCAGCAGGATCTCTACCCGAGGCTTTCGACTTGATGGTCGCTACGCATTTGTCGTTGTGTGACCATTGCCGTGCGCAGGCGGAAAGTTTTGACGCCGTCGGTGGGTTCGTTCTAGACGACCACGAGATGCCTCTGCAAATGGGTGAGGAGTCTCTGACTGCAACTATGGCACTAATTGCCAAAGGTGAACCGACACCCAAAACTGTTCGGCCATCTTGCTCCGTCTTGCCGACTCCGCTTCAGGAATATGTCGGCGGTGATGTCAGCGCGATCCGCTGGAAATCAATTGGTATGGGAGTGAAACAGGCAATTTTGCCGACAACGCGCGAGGCGACTGCGCGCCTATTGTTCATTCCCGCAGGGGCCGCGGTACCTGATCACGGTCATAACGGCATGGAACTTACCATGGTTTTGCAAGGCGCGTTCTCGGATGAGGTGGACCATTTTGCGCGCGGTGACGTTGAGATTGCGGACGAAGATCTGGAACACACGCCTGTTGCGGATATGTCAGAAGATTGCATTTGCCTAGCCGTGACAGATGCGCCACTTAGGTTCAACAAGCTGATGCCGCGTCTGTTCCAGCCATTCCTACGGATCTGACGTTTATATCCGGATCGAGTCAAAGAGGTTGCTAAGTGTGAAGTGGTTGTTCGTAGCGATTGTCTTTTCGACCATAGGAGCGTTGGCACAAGCGCAGTCTACCGCTGAGGTAAAGTTTCAACCTGGCAACTACGGCACAATGGTCAACGGCACGATCACCGGGAACGAGTATTTCGACTATACGTTGGGCGCAAAAGCCGGCCAGGAGATGTTTGCTGAACTTAGCGTCAGCGACACTAACGGAAATGGCGTTATCTATTTCAATATCTTGCCACCCGGCAGCGATGGGACCGCGATATATATTGGCTCAATTGATGGAAATACTGCCCGGATCAATCTGCCCGAAGACGGGGACTACACGATTCGCGTTTATCTTATGGGCAACGACCGTGACACTGGGAAAACGGTCGGCTACAATCTGGACCTGTCGATTCAATAGAGTTTAAACTTCGGTTTTGCCTAACGGGACAACGTTGTTGTGATCCTCTGGAACCAGTTCTTCAAAATCAAAATTGTCTAGCCGCTGTGCCCGTCGTCCGGCCTTTTCGGCGCTGATCTTGATGTCCGAGATATCTTTGGCCGCCTGCCCAAAATGTCGATCCAGATTTGTGACGCGTTCACCTAGACGTTCAACATCTTTGTGCAACATCCCCAGCTCCTTTCGGATCGCACCAGCCTGTTCGCGCATCCGCGCATCCTTGAGAATTGCACGCATCGTATTCAACGTAGCCATGCATGTGGTGGGAGAGACAATCCAGACGCGTTTTGAAAAACTCTCCTGCACCAGTTCGGGGAACTTGGCATGCAGTTCCGCGTAAACCGCTTCTGATGGCAAAAACATCAGCGCACCATCGGCCGTTTCGCCGTCCAGAATATATTTTTCTGATATGTCGGTAATATGTTTTCGGACCGTGGTCCTAAACATTTGTACAGCCGACTTAAATTCAGCGTCGCTAGAGGACCCGATCAAAGCCTCATAAGCTTCCAATGGGAATTTGCTGTCGATCACGATTGGGCCCGGCGGATTGGGCAGATTGATCAGGCAATCAGCCCGGCGGCCATTTGAAAGCGTCGCCTGTAACCGGAAACTATCTGCAGGCAGCGCCTTGGAAACGATGTCATTCAATTGAATCTCGCCAAACGCGCCACGGGTTTGCTTGTTGGAGAGGATGTCTTGCAAAGACAAAACATCGCCGGACAACTTAGTTATATTGTCTTGTGCCTTATCGATGGCGGCCAGTCGTTCCTGCAACTGGGTCAGGGAGGTCGCAGTCTGTTTTGACGATCCGTGCAACGATTCCTTCATCCGCTCTTGCATTTCGGCAAGAGCCCGGGTGGATTTCATCGCGTTGTCCGCCAGCCGATCGTTCATCTGTTGCTGTACGGAGGAAAGCCGCGCCTCCACCGTTTGGATCACCTGAACCTGTGCGGTGGCCTGAGTGTCCGAAACATGCTGCAATCCACCGCGCAGTTGTTCCTGCCCTTGCCCCAATTGCTGTACGTGCTGCCCTAATTGGACCATCTGACGGGTAAGCGGTTCAATGTTTCTGGCCGAACGGTTCGCAGCACGCAGCGCCAGAAAAAGCAAAACAAGAATCAAAAATGTCACTGCAACACCAATCAGGGAGGCCATTACCATTGGGTCATTCAATGAGTATTCGGTGCCTGCGATTTCAATCATCTCTACTCGTGTGTTCTTGTTTTATTCTTCATAGCCCTACCAGGCATTTAGATCAACTGCGCCCGAACAGCCTCTCGATATCGCTCAGCTTAAGTTCCACATAGGTCGGACGACCATGATTGCATTGGCCCGAGTGCGGCGTCGCCTCCATCTCACGGAGAAGTGCGTTCATTTCTTCGGCCCGCATCCTGCGGCCAGATCTAACAGAACCGTGGCATGCAACCCGGCTAAGGATCGCCTCGATCCGAGCCTGCACCGCTTGACTTTCGCCCTGATCAGCCAGCTCATCCAAGATGTCTAGAACCATCGCACGGGCGTTGACCTCCCCAAGTACGGCTGGTGTCTCACGCACTGCAATCGCCCCGCCGCCAAAAGGCTCAAGCGTCAGACCAAAACGCGCAAGGTCATCGGCAACAGCCAAAAGCCGGGCGCAGTCAACCTCTGACAGCTCAACAATCTCGGGTATCAGCAAGGCCTGCGCGGCAACACCATTTTCGGCCATCTGACGTTTGAGTTTCTCATAAACCAGTCTTTCATGGGCCGCATGTTGATCGACGATCACCATACCGTTGGCTGTCTGCGCTATTATATAATTTTCATGGACTTGCCCGCGCGCTGCACCCAATGGCAAATCCTCTGTGGGTTCATGAACTTCAGGATCGCCTACCGGCTCGACAACTCTTCCACTGTAGTCGCGGGATAATTCAGCGAATCCTGATTCCTGCGCTTGATAAGCAACTTGTCGCGCCGCCGGGAGTGTTCTGTCCATCTGGTAGACCCTAGCCGGATTAGACGGTATTGGTTCCGGCCGCATGGCACCCAGTGTTGCCGTGGCCACCGTCGAAGAAGCGCGATGTCCGGCCTCGGCCAATGCATGGCGCAGGGCCGAGACGATAAGACCGCGCGCAATGCCCGGATCACGAAACCGCACTTCGGATTTTGCCGGGTGCACGTTCACATCCACTAAGGTTGGGTCACATTCAACAAACAACGCTGCAGCAGGATGACGGTCGCGGCTAAGAAAATCGAAATAGGCTGCCCGCAATGCCCCGGTCAGCATCTTGTCTCGCACGGGTCGCCCATTGACGAAAAGATACTGGGCAACTGCAGCACCGCGGGAATAAGTTGGTAGTGCGGCGTAACCATACAACCTGATACCTTCGCGCGTTGCATCAATTCGCAAGGCGTTCTCGGCAAATTCTCCGCCCAGAATGCGCGCAAGGCGGTTGTGCAACGCGTCGAATAGATCACCGTTCTCGCGGTCCACGCGAAATACCGCTCTTCCCGGGCCTCCGCCCGAAACGTCGCGCAAAGTGAACGCAACGGCAGGCTCGGCCATCGCAAGGCGTTTGACAGTATCGGTGATCGCCTGCCCTTCGGCTCGGTCGGTGCGCATAAATTTCAAACGTGCGGGCGTCGCAAAAAACAGGTCACGCAACTCGACCACTGTGCCCGAGCGCAGCGCTGCAGGTTTTATCGCTTCCATACTGCCGCCTGCAACGTGGATCGAGGCCGCCTCTTCTCCTTCGATACGGCTGGTTATTGTCAGGCGGCCAACGGCCCCCAAAGAAGGCAATGCCTCTCCCCGAAAACCAAACGTATGGATGTTCAACAGGTCTGATCCGTCGATCTTTGAAGTAGCGTGCCGGGACAGGGCCAGCGATAAGTCCCTACCCGCGATTCCGCACCCATTGTCCGTGACGCGAATCAGCGTCTTGCCCCCATCGGCGATATCGATGGCAACGCGGTCGGCACCTGCATCCAGAGCGTTTTCTACCAACTCTTTGACTGCCGAAGCAGGACGTTCGACAACTTCGCCTGCTGCAATTCGGTTTATTGCAGTATCGTCAAGCTGTCGTATCACTGGGCGGTTATCGTTGATATTGGGGTTAGTTTGCGCCATACCCCAAGACCTAGCATATCAGAACGCGATTCTGCCACAGGTTTGAGCGGACGTTTTTACGAAACAAAGGCGCCAAAACGAAAATGTCCGGCCTTTGTGATCACTTCGACAAGGGGGAAGCGAATGTGATCACAAAAAGCCGGACAATTCAACGTGAGTGGTGGTCATCCTGTTAACAATTTAAATTCATCTATCATGAGATTCGAAATAAATCTTATTAATAATTAGTTATTGTTTGTGTTTGGCGAAGTTCAGCCTAAACCACAGCATTGGATTTGGCGTGAATATGCCGAGCTAATTACTGTTTGGCGCCCCTGATCTAGTTCTGCACGGACCGAAAATTGCGCAGATCATCAAAATCAATCCTGAAACCGTCGCAATCATGCCAGCCGCGCTGACCGCATTAAGACCGCCAAGCCAAAGCGGCCCGTATCCCGCAAGCACATAACCTAAAACTGCTGAAACGGTGGCAAAAAAAACGCTCCAAACGACCTGTGTCTCCAGTCGGTTTGTCATCATCCTCGCCGCAGCAGGTGGGCATATAAACATCGCAATTACGATAATTGACCCAACGGCATCAAATGCCGCGACGGCGGCAATAGCGGCAGCTATAACCAGCGCCAGACCTAATCGCCCGGTTCGAATCCCTATCGTACGGGCGAAACCTTCGTCAAAGGTCGATATCTTGAGCGGGCGCCAAAATATCCATGTGAACAGAGCCACTCCAAGAAGCGTCATAGCGATACGAGGAAGTTCCGGTGGCAACCCCGCTAGCGCCTGAGGGTCCAATACGGATTGCCATCCTGTTGCGTCCAACCAAATCAAACTTTCCAGATTGCCATACAACGCATGTTCGACATCCAAGTGCACGGTTGACGTGTCGGTCTGTTCCAGCAGTAAAACGCCTGCAGCAAACATTGAGGTAAAGACTACACCCATGGCCGCGCCGGGTTCTATCTTGCCCAATCTACGGATCGCTTCAATCATCACAACCGACACAATGGCGGCGCCTGCGGCACCCAACATCATTGGCCATGTCGAAATCGCACCCGTCAACAAAAAGGACACGACGATCCCCGGCAAAACAACATGGCTGATGGCGTCACCAATCAGCGCCTGTTTTCGCAATACCAGAAAATTTCCCGGTAACGCGCAAGCGATTGCCGAAAATGTGCCTATAAGCAAAGGTGTAAGGGAAAGGGTTACGAATTCTTCTCCGTTCATGGCTGTATCCCGTGCGGACCGCCAATTCGAAGGTCAATCTCTTCTATCTGGTCTTTTGTCAGTACTGTTTCTATATCCCTAAGCCCATCATAGAGCGCCGCTGTCGCCTCATGGGTCAGATCGGCACGCACAATTTCCCATCTCTTTTCGTCGCGCAATGCCTTGGCTGCGCGCGCACGTCCGGCATCTGTCGCAACACCGTCTGCCCGGGCCAACCCAGCACGGTGGAGCAATCGCAGCGTTAATGGCTCGTAAATCATTTGCCCTTGTGCCAACGCTAACAACCCTTGTCGGATGTGTATGCGGCGTTGAAATTGCACGTGGCGCAAGACGGCTGCCAATACACCTCTTGCCGGTGCCAATAACAGTGACAGGGCAAAAAACCCAAAGCTGACAAGTACAATGATCGGTCCGGTTGGCAGGTCTGGAGTTGATGCCGATATTGCAGCACCCATGTATCCGGCAAGACCACCCGCCATTCCGGCCAACAATACGACAAGATCCGAGCGCTCAGACCAGAAACGAGCCGTCACCGGCGGGATAATCAGCAATGCAACGATCAGGATCAGACCAACAATCTTTAGGCCGATTACAGTTACGGCCATGACCAGTCCCATCATCGCCAGATCGGTTCGATTGACCGCAACACCCCGGGCCGCAGCGTATTCAGGGTCAAAGGCGACCATCATCATCGGCCGTCGAATTACAGTGACCAAGATCAGAGTCGCTGCGCCTCCGATCGCGATTATCAGCGCATCCAGTCTGAGCATTCCTGCGGTAGTACCCAAAAGAAAACCCTCTAACCCAGCCTGCCTGCCAACACCCAGTGATTGAATGATAGTTAGAAGAACAATACCGAACCCAAAGAACACCGATAAAACAGCGCCGATTGCTGCGTCTTCGGCCAAACGTGTATTGTGTGTCAGCCAGTTCATGCAAAGCAGGCCTAGCCATGCTGATACTGCGGAACCCGCTAGCAGCCCTATCAGATTGCGACCATCTCCGCCCAATGCGACCAATAGTAAGAATGCAAGACAAACTCCGGGCAAGGTCGCGTGGCTGACCGCGTCGCTTACCAGTGCTCTTTTTCGCAGGAACAAAAATGTCCCAGTTATCCCTGCAGCAACGCCCAATAAAGTCGAACCGATGGCTACCAGCGTGGCGTTATAGCCAAGCTGCAAGGCCAAAGCATCCCAAAGCATGATTTATCCCAGTACGCCCGAAATCTGATCGATCTGGGCTGTTGCCAACTGCCCGCCGTAAGTTGATTGGAGTGTCTCGGCGGTAAAGGCCTCAGCGACCGGCCCCTCTGCGACCTTGCGCGTATTGATCAGAAAAACGTGGTCGAAATACTCAGTGACTGTTGCAAGGTCGTGATGCACGACAACGACTGTCTTTCCAGATGACTTGAGTGACTTGAGCACACCAATGATTGCTTTTTCTGTGGCAGCATCTACTCCGGCAAACGGTTCATCCAGCAAGTACAGATCTGCTTCCTGCGCCAATGCTCGGGCCAAAAACACCCGCTGTTGCTGACCACCAGACAATTGTCCAATCTGGCGATCCCCGAAATCGCGCATGCCGACTCGATGAAGACAGTCCTTCGCATGAGATTTGTGGCGCGCCCGTACGCGGCCCAACAGTCCCAACTCGCGGGAAAGACCCATAAGGACCACATCGATAACACGGGTCGGAAAGTCCCAGTCGACACTGGCGCGTTGAGGCACGTAAGCTATTCTCGAACGTTGCTGGTCAAGTGGCCGCCCGTAAACAGTTACCAGCCCGGACAACGGCTTAACAATTCCCAGCGCTGCCTTTAAAAGGGTCGACTTACCCGCTCCGTTTGGTCCAATAATGGCAGTCATCGCACCCGGTTGTACGGTCATGTCCACTGAGAACACCGCAGGTTTCTGCCCATAGGAAACGGTTAGGCCCCTTACGGCCAGCGGACTGTCACCGGGGCCGCGGTCTTCAACGGTAATTCCCTGACTGCTAACCAAGTCTAACATCGATCAGAACCCCGCTGACAGCTTGTTATTCATACCGCCCGTCGGCACATCACCACCAAGTGCGCTTGCGATAACTGTGATGTTGTGATCCAGCATGCCGATATACGTTCCTTCGTACGTGCCGGCCTCTCCCATCGCATCCGAGAATAATTCACCACCGATTGCAACCGCATGTCCCTTTGCTGAAGCACCTTCGATCAATGCCCGCATAGAACGGTCAGACACCGAACTTTCGACAAACACGGCTGAGATCTTGCGATCAACTAAAAGATCAACCAGTTCTCCAATCCTGTTAAGCCCCGCTTCTGACTGGGTCGAAATGCCCTGAATACCCAAAACCTCGAAACCAAAGCTGTCGCCGAAATAGCCAAAGGCGTCATGAGCGGTGACCAACACCTTACTGTTATCAGGGACACTACCCAGGGTATCCTGCGCATATTTCGTCAACCGGTCGAGTTCGGCCAAATGGAGCTGGGCATTGGACGCAAAAGATTCCGCGGCCTCGGGTCGGGCCAATGTCAGCGCAGCCTGAACCTCTAAAACTACATCCCGCCACAAGTCCGGCGTCATCCACACATGTGGATCGAATTTGTCGGCATAGTCATCATGCACCCGCAGTTTCGAAGGGTCGACACCTTCTGCCACAGCAACCACAGTCCGTTTGCGTCCGAGGTCGTGAAAAAAGTCTTCCATCTGTGCCTCCAGATAAAGACCGTTCCACAAGATGAGATCGGCGCGCGTCATTGCGACGATATCGCTGCGAGTCTGGCGATAGGCATGAGGATCCACGCCAGGGCCCATCAATCCCCTGACCTCAATTTGCTCCCCACCGACTTGGCGCGCAGCATCAGCAATCATCCCAGTCGTTGCGACCACCTTCAAAGGCGGTTGCGCCCAAACCGCAAACGGCAGGGCAGCGGTAAATGCTAATGCGGCGACAAAACTGCGGCGAATCATCTGTGATCCTATTCTGGTGTTCTCTAGAGGCTAGAATATGCGAACCATTCGCAACTAAGTCAATGCTATTGAGAATTATTCGCAAGAAAGAAGAGGATTTTTTCCAATTGGTCAAAATATCGCCATCTATCCTGCCGGTGGTCTTCCATTTAAGCCAAACCCATGCGATTTTGGCTCAAACCTCCCATAGGACGTGAAGATGGATACGCAGAGCTCAGAAAGCCCAGTGCGCACGGCGCATCTGCCGCAGGTAACGGAACCCAGAAACCCCGGCACCGAACTTGATTTGGATTGGGTACGCGCCGTTCAGGCCAACACCTCGGCGATTGAGCGGCGTGCTGCAACTTTGCCTGGTCGCCGCTCGGTCAAGAAAGAGCATCAAGCCGCTTGGCTGCTAAAGGCGGTCACAATGATCGACCTGACCACCCTATCAGGCGATGATACCGTGGGCCGTGTTCGCCGGTTGTGTGCAAAAGCGCGACAGCCAGTGGCAACTTCGATTTTGAACGCTTTAGATATGCCACCTATCACAACAGGTGCGATTTGTGTCTATCACGACATGATAGAGACGGCCGTTGATGCGCTCAAAGGGACTGGCATTCCGGTTGCTGCCGTTTCAACCGGGTTTCCAGCGGGGCTTTCGCCGTTCCACCTGCGCGTGGCTGAGATCGAAGAAAGCGTAAAAGCCGGAGCTGAAGAGATCGACATTGTCATCTCACGCCGCCATGTGCTGTCGGGCAATTGGCAGGCTTTGTACGATGAAATGAAAGCATTCCGCGCAGCCTGCGGCGATGCCCACGTAAAAGCAATCTTAGCGACGGGAGAGTTGGGCAGCTTGCGAAACGTCGCCCGTGCCTCAGTGGTGTGCATCATGGCTGGAGCCGATTTCATCAAGACCTCGACCGGAAAGGAAAGCGTCAACGCGACGCTGCCTGTCTCGCTGGTGATGATAAGGGCGATCCGGGACTTCTATGACCGCACCGGATATCGTGTCGGATACAAACCTGCAGGAGGAATTTCCAAAGCTAAAGACGCGCTGGTTTACCTGTCGCTGATTAAAGATGAGTTGGGTGACCGTTGGCTTGAGCCTGATTTATTCCGCTTTGGCGCGTCTTCGCTGTTGGGGGACATCGAGCGACAGTTGGAACACTACGTCACCGGGGCTTACTCGGCTGGCTACAGGCATTCGATGGGCTGAGGGCAAGAACAATGACAGTCAAAGAAATCTTCGAAACGATGGACTACGGCCCTGCCCCTGAAAGCGCTGCTGAGGCGCTTGCTTGGTTAGTCGATCAAGGTGGCAAGTTTGGTCACTATATTGATGGCGCGTTTACTAAACCCGGTAATGGATTTGAAAGCCGCAACCCTGCGACCGGAGAAGTGCTTGCCAAGTTGACACAGGCGAAACAGACGGACGTGAACGCGGCAGTTGCTGCCGCCCGCAAAGCTCAACCAAAATGGGAGAAGCTAGGCGGCGCGGGCCGAGCACGTTATCTCTATGCCATCGCCCGTCTATTGCAGAAACACTCACGTCTGTTTTCTGTACTTGAGAGTATGGATAACGGCAAACCCATCCGTGAATCCCGAGACATCGATATACCGTTGGTGCAACGCCATTTCTATTACCACGCAGGTATGGCACAGCTCATGGAGAGCGAGTTGCCTGAGGCAAGGGCGCTGGGAGTTTGCGGTCAGATCATCCCTTGGAACTTCCCTTTGCTGATGCTCGCCTGGAAAGTTGCTCCGGCGATTGCAATGGGGAACACGGTGGTTCTGAAACCAGCCGAGTATACCTCGCTGACCGCACTATTGTTTGCGGATATCTGCACACAGGCCGGCCTCCCGAAGGGCGTTGTGAACATTGTGACCGGCGACGGCGCGGTGGGTGAGATGATCGTCGCCTCGGACGTAGACAAAATCGCCTTTACTGGCTCGACGGTTGTTGGACGGCGTATACGTGAAGCGACCGCAGGTTCGGGCAAAGAGCTAACATTAGAGTTGGGTGGCAAGTCCGCCTACATCGTCTTCGACGACGCCGATCTCGACTCAGCCATCGAAGGATTGGTCGATGCGATCTGGTTCAATCAGGGTCAGGTCTGCTGTGCGGGTTCTCGTCTATTGGTGCAAGAAGGCATTTCAGACCGCTTCCACGAGAAACTGCGCGCCCGCATGGATAAACTGCGTGTCGGCAACCCGCTGGACAAATGCATCGACGTCGGCGCGGTCGTGGACCCGGTGCAGTTACAAACCATCAAAGCCATGGTGGATCGCAACACGGCCGGTCACGTTCATCATGCGGCTTGCGAGCTGCCCGAGAATGGTTGCTACTACCCGCCAACGCTGATCTCGGGGCTGGAGACCTCGGACCCGTTGATGCAAGAGGAAATATTTGGACCGGTGCTGGTTTCATCAACTTTCCGTACCCCGGCTGAGGCCGTAGAATTGGCCAACAACACCCGTTATGGGCTGGCTGCAACAGTTTGGACCGAGAACGTGAACCTCGCCTTGGATATCGCCCCCAAGCTTGTTGCTGGTGTGGTCTGGGTAAACGCGACGAACCTGTTTGATGCAGCGGCCGGGTTTGGTGGGGTTCGTGAAAGTGGGTTTGGTCGTGAGGGAGGCTGGGAAGGCTTGACGGCCTACACGAAGCCGAAGGGCAAGGCTAAACCATTGACAAAAATCGAAGCCATTCTTGGCGAAGGCGCTCCTGTTGACCCAATTGACCGCACCGCAAAAATGTATGTCGGCGGTAAGCAAGCTCGGCCAGATGGCGGCTACTCTAAACCGGTCTGGGGCAAGTCCGGCTTGCTGGGCCACGTGGGCCTTGCCAACCGCAAAGACGTGCGCAACGCGGTCGAGGCCGCGTCAGGTGCCAAAGGCTGGTCGAAAACCACTGGCCACCTGCGCGCGCAAATCTTGTATTATATCGGCGAAAACCTCTCGGCCCGCGCTGATGAATTCGCTGCCCGCATCGATTCAATGACCGGCAAAAAAGACGGTGCAAAAGAGGTTGAGGCCTCGATTCAGCGCTTGTTCACGGCCGCTGCTTGGGCGGACAAGTATGACGGTCAGGTGCATGGCGTCCCGATCCGTGGTGTGGCCATTGCCATGAAAGAACCTGTGGGCGTAATTGGCACACTTTGCGCCGACGAGACACCTCTTTTGGGGTTGGTTTCAGCCATGGCACCGGCGATTGCGATGGGCAACCGGATTGTTCTGGTTGCCTCTGAACCTTACCCACTGGCTGCGACCGACTTCTACCAAATTTTAGAGACTTCAGATGTTCCCGCAGGCGTCGTCAACATCCTAACCGGGAGCCATACCGAATTGGCAATGCCGCTGGCCTCGCATCTGAATGTTGACGCCGTCTGGAGTTTCTCGTCATCAGACTTGTCGAAAGAGATCGAAGTCGTTTCGGCCGGAAACTTGAAACGGACCTGGGTCAACAACGCGACGACATTTGACTGGAGCGTGGACCAATCCCGCCGGTTCTTGCAGGCTGCAACTGAAATCAAGAACGTCTGGGTGCCCTACGGAGAGTAGGGTTCTCGCATTCCGGGAGGCCTATATGAACTTTGCAGGAAAATCAGTTGTCGTCGTTGGCGGTACCAGCGGTATCAATCGAGGTATAGCGGAGGCGTTTGCCGCCGCTGGAGCCAAGGTCGCGGTGGCAAGCAGATCGCAGGAAAAAGTCGATGACACTGTTGCAGCCCTAAGGGTTGCAGGCGCTGAAGAGGCGATCGGTGAGGTTTTTGACGTCCGCGACCACGAGGCAGTTGCCAGCGCCCTAAAGCGGTTTCACCAAGATTTCGGAGAATTTGATGTACTCGTCTCGGGTGCGGCCGGCAATTTTCCTGCATTGGCGGCGGAAATGTCGGTCAATGCGTTCAAGGCTGTGATTGACATCGACTTGATGGGAACGATCCATGTGATGAAAGGTGCTTATCCCTATTTGAAACGCCCCGGTGCAAGCATCATCAACATTTCAGCCCCGCAATCCTATTTACCATATGAGGGTCAGGCTCATGTCTGTGCAGCCAAAGCCGGTGTGGACCAGATCACGCGCACTCTATCGATGGAATGGGGCATGGAAGGTATCCGCGTGAACTCGGTTGTGCCCGGATTTATCGAAGACACCGAGGGCGCCAGACGTTTGGCACCCACGCCGCAAGCCGGAGAACAACTGCGCAAAGATGTGCCGTTGGGTCGTTGGGGGACGACCAAAGACGTAGCAGACGCATGCCTGTTTCTCAGCTCGGATATGGCCAGCTATGTAAGCGGCACGGTTCTTGCAGTTGACGGAGCATTGTATCAGCGCGGGTCTGGCAAGTTTGGTCAAATGATGGGTGATATGCTGCGGGCGCAGGTTAAAGCCTAGTCAAAATCACCGATAACATGTGAACTTGTTCATATACATGACCACATGCTGCGTTCAACTTGTCACTCAATTGATGTGAGGCAGGCTGGAAACAACATGCTGAGTTTTCCCTTAGAATTCCCCGCGTTGATGCAGCTGATTACCGCAATTGGCGTATTCGGCGCTGGGCTGTATATCTTGAATTACTTTCTGCTGCAGATTGGCGTTATCAGGGGCACCGGAATTGCCTATCCCTTGATGGTTATCGTCGCGGCGGGTTGTGTGTTGGTTAGCATGTCCGAAGATTTCAATCTGGCCGGCGTTATTATTCAAATCACTTATATCGCGATTTCAGTAATGGGACTGCTCCGCGGATTTATCGCATATCACTTTGTCAGGTTTTCCGAACCGGAAAAGCGGTTTATCTCGCAATACCTGGATACCATCAAACCCCATCAGGCACGACGCCTTCTGAACACTTCCAAAGTAATGAAATTCGAACCCGGCGACGTCCTGATCGAAGAAGGGCACACTTCGGATTTCTTGGGTTTTTTACTCAGCGGCCGAACTACTATTCTAAAAGGCGGCAAAGTCATAAACGTATGCAGTGCTGACGAAATTTTGGGGGAATTAACGTTTGGTCTTGGACTTCCGGCTACAGCAACGGTTCTTGCTACCCAGCCGACCACTTGTCTGGTTTTTGACGGTCCCCGCCTGATCCGATTGCTGCGGCGAAACAGTCAACTAGACGCAGCCTTGAAGGCGGCACATTTCCGGCACGCGCGGCAAAAACTGCTCAACAGCAACGTACACACGGTAGCAGCGCAAAACCGGGCCGCCGCCGCGGCCTGACCGATTTAACCATCTAGACCTTCGGGTTTACCCACAATAGTGAAATGCAAACCATCAGGGTCGAGCAACTCAGATGCAACGCGGTTCACATCTTCAAGCGTCACTGCGTTAACTTTGTCGTTGCGGGTGGATATATAATCGATCGGCAAATCTTCCATTTGCATGCCAACCATAATCCCCGCAATCTGGCCATTACCGTCAAACCGAAGCGGATAGGCACCAGTCAGATACGTCTTGGCATCTTCCAGCTCTTTCTGGGTGACACCTTCGGCCGCTGCTCTAGCCCACTCAGCACGGATCACATCAACTGCCTCTGCTATGCGATCATTCGCTGATGAGACCGAACCCAAATAAACTGACGCTAAGTCCTTGGGCACCAGATAAGTCGCAATTCCATAGGTCAGCCCACGTTTTTCGCGTACTTCTTGCATCAGACGGCTTTCGAACCCGCCACCGCCCAAAATGTGATTCAGTATAAAGGCTGGAAAGAAATCCGGATCATCGCGGTCGATACCTTTTTGGCCAAATAGAGCCACGGATTGTGGCGTGTCAAAGTCCACCACGCTGACGCCGCCAGCGATTGTCACTTCGGCTTTTGCAGGGATCGGCTTCCCTTCAGCGGGCAGGTCAGCCAGCAAATTGTCCAATAAGGCACCTAGTTCTTCGGCAGTGATGTCTCCAACAGCTCCGACGTACAGACGATCCCTTGCAAAAACGCCTTCGTAGGCTGCGATCACATCTTCTCGTGTCAGGACCGACACGCTCTCGATCGATCCTTTGCCTTCAGTGCCGTATGGGTGATCACCATATGCCATCTTCGCAAAGTTGAGACCGGCAATGTCGTTAGGATCAGTCTGGTCGGATTTCAGCCCCGACAAAACCTGGGCGCGAACCCGCTCCACAGCATCGGGATCGAAACGCGGCTCGTGAATCGTTGTATGCAACAGATCAATTACCTCATCTCGGTTCTCAGTCAGAAACTGAGCTGAGATAGACACAGTGTCGTCCGTGGCATTGTACTGAAACGAAGCGGCCAGAGATTCAAGCTCGCGCGCGTATGTTCGCGCGTCCATGTCGCCAGCACCTTCCTCGATCAAACCGCTCATCAGATACACAGCTCCACGCTTATCCGGTTCATCCAGCGATGTTCCGCCACGAAACCGCAATTCGAGCGCCGTGAAAGGTATTGAATGATCCTCGACCAACCAAGCCTTGATCCCACTTGGCGAAGTGACTTCTTTTATTTCGATCTCTGCTAACGCAGGCAGGGCAATCAGGCATGAGACCAAAACCGCTATTAAGCGTTTCATTGCGTCACCTCATCATCGCGCATCAGCCATCCGGTTACCGAAGATTCACGTTGCAGCACATCGCGTGCAGCGGCGATGATTTCCTCGCCTGTTACTGCCTGCAGAATATCGGGCCATGCTTGCACATCTTCGACCGTCAACCCGCTAGTAAGCGCACGCCCGTACCGATTGCCAATCCCGTCTACGTTATCGCGCGCGTAGGTTTGTGCGGCCCGCAGCTGCATCTTGATCCGCTCTAAGTCAACTGGGTTCACACCTTCGGTAATGAAATCTGCGACGACTTGATCCATCGCGTCTTCGGCCTCCTGCAAAGAGACCCCTTCGGCAGGAACAACGATCAGGTCGAACGTCGTATTATCCAGAGAAACGCCTCGATAAAAAGCGCCTGCGTAAACCACCATCTGCTGCTCGAACTGCAACTTTTCGTTCAGGAAAGATGTAGTGCTGCCACCCAATAGCTCAGCCAGCAGGAACAATGCAGCCGCTTCTTCCTGCTCACCCGGATTGCGTTCGGGGGCCAGATAACTGCGCTGTACATAGGGTTGTGCAACCCTGGGATCCTTGTACGTCAGACGACGCTCGGCTGTTTGCGGCGGCTCTTGCGAACGAATGCGCTCTGGCAGGTTCGGATTAGCTGGTATCAAACCATAGTGTTTTTCTGCGAGCGCCTTTACCTCTTCTGGCTCGACATCGCCGGTAACAACCAAAATGGCATTGTTGGGTGCATAATGTGTTTCGTAAAACGACAATGCATCATCCATGTCCAGCGTCTCCATCTCATGTCGCCAGCCGATGATCGGCACACCGTAGCGATGGTTGAGGTACTGCGCCGCGCTCATCTGCTCGCCAAACAAGGCGCGTGGGTTATTTTCCGTCCTTTGGTTACGCTCTTCAAGAATGACATCCCGTTCTGTGGCGATGTCATTTTCTGTCAGTTGGATGTTGCGCATCCGATCCGCTTCCATCTGCATCATCAGTTCGAGCCTGTCCGATGCAACACGCTGGAAATACGCAGTGTAGTCGTAGGAGGTAAATGCGTTGTCATTACCGCCATTGGCCGCGACAGTTGCCGAGAACTCACCCGCCGCCAAGTCATCCGTGGCTTTGAACAAAAGATGTTCAAGAAAATGCGCTACGCCAGAAGAGCCAACAGGTTCGTCCGCGGAACCGGCACGATACCAGACCATATGCTGTACGACAGGGGCGCGGTGGTCTTCTATCACAACTATATCCATGCCGTTATCCAACGTGAATGTCGTGACCGCCTCATGTCCTTCGCCGGCTGCCAGAGGGGTTGCGACCATCAGGGCCGCTGACAATGCAAGGGCCCTTAGCATGGGGCATCCTCCGTTTCGTTTCAGGTCACAAACTACGGTGGTGCGGTCCAGGTTCAAGGGTGATGACGAAAAGTTAAGAATTATTCATCCGGTGGGGACGAAGGCGTCTCAATACCGCGTTGCCTTGCCGCTCGGGTCTGTGCATGGGGATCGATCGCTTGCCGTTCGTAAACTTGCGCGTAGCGATCGACCGGGAACAGCCGCAGTCCCGTCCAGCGTCCACGGCGCTTGCGGAATTCGTCATCTTCCTGCCTAACCAGCTGTCTTGTGTTTGCCGGAACGCCATATCTGCTTGACGCCGTTACCAGTGCGGCGTCCCCTGCCGGTATCGCCGCATTCGGGTTCAGTGCCGACTCGCTACCACCCAATGCAACAACGGCATCGGCCTTTGGCGTCGGATCAGTCAAATTTGCGCCGCCAGGGGTAGGGGCAGGAAGAAAAGCGTAATCCTGAGGTTGGGTCAACGGCTTGACCGGCAGCACAGAAAACTCATCAGGACCCGGACCCGGTGGTTGCAGGTCCCGCAAGCCAGATTTGGAGCACGCCGCCACCGCAGCAGCGAGCGTCAAAACAATAATGGCGTGCGGCGTCCGCATTCGTTTCTCCAGCAAGTTTCAGGAGCTTTTATCGCATAATATCGAACAGGTCACGAGGGCTTTTTCGCGTCAAACAGGACAAGTCCCAAAGCGCCTGCAAAAACGAACACATCGGCCAGATTGAAAACAAAAGGGTTATCAATTCCGCAGCAGGACATGTTCAGAAAGTCCAGTACATAGCCGTAGATCATACGGTCGAGGACATTTCCCAATGCTCCACCAATCAAGATGCCGCCACAAAGCAACATGAGGCTTGAGGGCGACGAGCGGCGAAGCCACACAAAAACACCAATACAAATGGCTAATGAAACACCAATCAGTGCCCAACGCGCCGCTTCGCTGTTTCCCTGAAACAGGCCGAAATTGATGCCTCGATTCTCTCCGTATCGAAACACTAGCAGCGGCGGCAGCACATCTATACCACCGGGCTGATCGGCCACGCGCATCATGTGAACAACCACATACTTGCTGATCTGATCGATCAGAAATGTGGCCAGACCAGCCCAGATAAGAACTCTATACCGCATCAGTGCCGGAAATGCCGCATGCCAGTAAAAACCATTGCAAGCCCAGCCTCGTCTGCCGCCGCAATCACTTCGTCATCGCGCATCGAACCGCCTGGCTGGATAACGCAAGTTGCACCTGCTTGAGCGGCTTCCATTAGACCGTCGGGGAAGGGGAAGAATGCGTCAGATGCCACAGCCGAGCCGATGGTCAACGGTTGCGACAGACCCAAGGTATCTGCCATGCGCTCAGCCTTTTTAGCAGCTATAAGGGCCGAGTCGACTCGACTCATCTGGCCAGCGCCCACGCCGACGGTTGCGCCATCTTTGACATAAACGATTGCGTTGGACTTGACGTGTTTAGCAACTTTCCATGCAAACAGCAGGTCTCGCATTTGCTCTTCGGTCGGCTCATTCTTGGTAACGACCCTGAGGTCGTCCATGCCGACAAAACCGTTATCCTTGTCTTGGACCAGCAAACCACCTGCGACCTGACGCACGGTTTTTGCGGCTGCGGTCACGTCCGGAAGGCCTTCGGTCGTCAACAGACGCAGGTTCTTCTTGGCCGCAAAGATCGCTTTGGCTTCATCCGAAGCACCGGGGGCGATCACGACTTCGGTGAAAATCCCGGTGATTTCCTGTGCGGTTTCGGCGTCGAGCGGTTGGTTCAGTGCCACGATCCCGCCAAAGGCCGAGGTCCGGTCGCAGTCGAAGGCTGCTTTGTAAGCCTCTAACAAGGTGGCGCCTTTGGCCACGCCACACGGATTGGCATGTTTGATAATCGCACAGGCTGCCTCTTCAGCCGGGTCGAATTCTGCCACCAACTCAAAAGCGGAATCTGTATCATTTATATTGTTATAGCTCAGCTCTTTTCCCTGATGCTGAACAGCAGTGGCTACTCCGGGGCGGTTGGTACCATCCGTGTAAAAGGCCGCCTGTTGGTGACTGTTTTCGCCATAGCGCAAGGTTTGTTTCAACTTGCCAACAAAAGCACGGCGATTGGGCGCATCCAGCTGCAAGGCGTCGGCCATCCAGTTTGAAACTGCTGTGTCATACGCTGCAGTGCGAGCATATGCTTTCTGGGCCAACCATTGGCGGAAACCCAGCGACGTTTTTCCGTAGTTTTCTTCTAATTGATCGAGCAGCGACGAATAATCTTCAACGTCCACCACAACATTGACAAATGCATGGTTTTTGGACGCGGCACGGATCATCGCAGGACCTCCGATATCGATATTCTCGATGCACTCGTCGTAGTCCGCACCTTTTGCCACCGTTTCCTCGAACGGATAGAGGTTCACGACTAGCAGATCGATTGCGCCGATGCTGTGTTCTTCCATGGCTGCGACATGAGTCTCATTGTCGCGAAGTGCCAAAAGTCCGCCATGAACCATAGGATGCAGAGTTTTGACCCGGCCATCCATCATCTCGGGGAAGCCTGTTATCTCGCTTACGTCTTTCACCGCAAGTCCAGCTTCACGCAGCGCATTGGCCGTGCCGCCGGTCGATAGCAATTCTACCCCACGTTCAGCCAGCGCCTTGCCCAGCTCGATCAGCCCGGTTTTATCGGAAACGGAAAGCAACGCGCGGCGCACGGGGTGAAGATCGGTCATGGGTCCAAAGGTCCTTTTGGCGTCAGTCAAACTCGGGCTCGTCCCGGTGCAGGTCGCGTACGGCATAGGCTGTATCCTGGGCCTTGCTCAGCGTCCACCGGATGCGCGTCGCATACTCCATTGCGCGGCCGGATAGAACGATCTGTTTTGTCGCGCGGGGCTTTAAACGACCTTTTTCAAGATAAACGCTTGGTTCAACAGACAATTTCCCTATGCGGTCATGACGAAAAACCCAAATCTCTCCACTTTTGAGCGCCATAGACACCGCCGCGCCCCCCAGATCCAGCGCAGCATCAACATCAGGATGAAGGTGAAATCTTATGTCGAAAGTAATTCCCTTCAGGCCGGACGCATCCAAGGCCTTATCGAACTGGCGTTTTGCCTTGTCCGTTGCGGTTAGCAGAATATCCTCACCTGTTAGTTCCCGGCCGTCAAATCGCAGCTCAAAAGTGCGCGCATGGGTCAGTCCGAACACTTTAGCATAGCCATCATGTCCCACCATAAACCGATAGCCTTCAAACGCATCTTCAGTATCAATTGGCACGCTACGAGGGCCATCAATTAGGGCTTCATTCATAGTTCCGCGGGCTGGTGCGGCTAGCCGGGCACTAGAATACCCATCCAAGCTTAGCGTCGAATGCGATGGCGTTGCCCGACCGGCGCGCCTCCATTCCGGGCCGAAACTACTGCCGGATCCGCAATTCACAATCAAAGGCCGACGGCCCGACGTCAGCTCAAAAGCAAGTGTCGACGCATGGGCATTGTACGATGCGGCACCAGTAGGCGGCGTGCTTGCATCAACGATAACCGTGGTTCTGGCAGCGTTCATTCGGGCGAACCCCATGGACAGACCGGAACTCGGTTTAGGCTTCACGCCACTTTGAGCCAGCGCCTGATCTAGTCGCCCGTCTATCCCGCGTCCACCTCCGTGAAAACGCGCCAAACCGCCATCCGCGTGACGCAGGTTACGCAAGGTTGGAGCGATACGCTTTATTGCATCCGTCTGAGCGGCCGGAGTGCCCCGGCCAACTTCGCTAAGTGCTGCGGATGTCCACGACAATAACGTGAAAACCTCCAACAGCTCCTCCGGGTTGCGGGTGGCGATTCCGCCTTGAGCATCTACTTGCCTGTCACATTCACGTGCAAGGGCGCGCAAAGCGGGATCGGCAATTTGTTCCAGTCCATCCAAAGCGAGACCGGCCTGAACCAGACCGGCCAGGGCCTCAAATCTAGGCAGGCCCGGCGTTGCTGCAGACCAACGCTTTGACAAAAACCATGTCTGTTGCGTCAGCGAGCGGAAAAATAACTTACTTTGCGCCTCGTCCATGCCACGCAAAAGGAACATACCGTGGTAAATCCAGCGAAGCACGCGCCGCCCGGTCAGGTCTGGCGCCCAACCGTAACCATGGCCGTTTCCATGTGATTCGATCCACCCCCAAACCCAACGCTGCGCCTTGTCCCGGGCTCGCATATCGCCAACGGCAGCCAAATCATCCAACCAGGAAAAACCATGCCGTTCGTCATCAAACGCCGCGCTAGGTGCGGGGACGTTCCACAAATCTGTATCTTCGGCCTCGACCAGATAGCCGGCGAAAAGAAGGTTTCCGGCAATAAGTTGTCGACCACGCGCAAAGGACCCGACGGTACGAGGTTCTGGTTGCCCAACAAACCCGGAAACAGCTCTACGCCTCTGGCTCAGCCGTGCGTAAAGACGGTTCTGAAACCGCGTCCATCGGTTTGCCATGGTGTCCGACTTTGACATGCCGCTCGTTACTCTGCCCCTGACGCTCTGATGGCGTCTGAACCAACGATAGACGGGTCTGGACGTGAAGTCATCGAAAAGAGTGCACTCAGACGGATTTGTTGAGGCATGCGATGTAGAACCCATCCATGCCACCCAAGTCAGTCCAGTAATCCGGACGCAATCGAAGGCCACCTTCGGCAGTGATCCATTTGGGGTCTACACCAGGCACATTCAACGCATCAGAATCCACCTGCATATCAGCGTGCCGTTCCAAAGCTTCTTCAATCTGTACTTCGCCCTCATCCGGCAACAATGAGCAGGTGCAATATACCAAACGACCACCTGGTTTAAGTAAGGTCCACGCGTGATCCAGCATTCGAGTCTGCAGATCGAACAAGGCATCGAACTCGGACCCGTCCTTGGCATAGGGCAAATCAGGGTGACGTCGGATCGTACCTGTAGCTGAACAAGGCGCATCCAGCAGAATCGCGTCATATTGCCCATGATGATCAAGCGCGTCGCCAGTAATCACATTGGCAGAAAGGCCTGTACGAACAAGGTTCTGCCTAACCCGCTCAAGCCGAATTTCTGAGACATCCAACGCCGTGACATCGGCGCCGGCCGCCGCCAATTGGAGTGTCTTTCCGCCCGGCGCGGCACAAAGATCCAAAATCACTTCATTGGCCTTGGGCGCCAGGACGCGAACTGGAACTGCAGCAGCGGCGTCTTGCACCCACCAATCCCCGCCCTTGAATCCTGGCAACGCGGAAACCTGCCCTGCATTCTGTAACCTGACTGTCCCAGTCGGTATCGTCTCACCGCCGGGGCTTTGCCCGCCCGGTTTTACTGTCACATCAAGGGGAGCACCGGTAAAATGCGCCTGTTCCATGGCATTCACAGCGCCCCTGCCCCATGCCATGACAAGAGGCTGGCGCAACCAATCAGGCAACCGCGGAACCCGCATGCGCGGCCAAGCCTCCGGCCCCTCAGCCGCCACCTTGCGCAAGACAGCGTTTACCAACCCTTTTAGCCGTCCGTGTTTGCGTGAGCGTCCAACGATTTCAACCATCGAATTCACAACACCGTGGGCCGCCTCACCTTGGCACAGCTCCACTGTACCTACGCGCAGCGCGTTATGTACGGTTAACGCGGGCGTACGTTTTAGGTGATTGGCCAACAACCGATCCGCGCGCTCCAAGCCACGCAATGTTTCAAGCACCAGCCGTTGGGCACGGGCGCGATCCTCCGGGCCTAACTTGTCAAGAATTCCCGCATTCAGACATTCCGAAAGCAACCGACCTTCGCCCAATATTTGATCCAGCAAATAGATTGCGCTGCGTCGCGCGGCAGTTGCGCTGTCGGACATTGACTTGCCTTTCGTGTAACCTTTGCCCGTATTGCCATCTGCGGACGAGGGCGTATATCAAGCCCATGCCTGAAAAGGAACCCGATGGTATGAGTAACAACAACAAAGACCTTCCACCTGCTGCCCAACGCGCCTTGGCCGAGGCCGAAGAACGCCGCCGCGAGGCTGACACAAAGGCAAAACCTCAGCCGAAGGAATTGGGCGGTCGCAAGGGGCCGGACCCAGCCCGATTTGGTGATTGGGAGAAGAAAGGCATTGCCATCGATTTCTGATCAATGAGGGGCACGTAGTACCTCCAGAAAATCCTCGATCAATGATCGTTGCCTTTTGGATCTCGCTCTATCCTCTGGCCAGGTCAGCCAGTAACCGTCACGTGTTTCCAATTCAGGCATGTTTAACTTTCGCAATTGACCTGACTTCAGGTGGCCAGAAGCAAGTGGCACCGATCCCAGCACAACGCCCATCCCTTGACGTGCCGCAGCAATCGCATGGCCCATCGAATCGAAACTGATATGGGCCTGAGGCAACTCCTGCATCTCTGAAACTTTAGCCCAATCGCGCCATCCCGGACGCTCTCCGCGCTGTTCGACCAGCGGCGCGCCCCAATTAACGCCATTAGCCGCCATTGGGGTAAGAACTTCAGGTGCGATTAATACCGCCCCGCGCCCCGCCCAAGCCCCACGGCCATATCGGATCTGTAACCAGGTTTTTTCTTCTTCCAATGACGAACGGCGGGCAACCGTGTCCGTCATTACTCGGACTTTGGGCCGCAACTCAAGAAAGCTGGGAAGACGCGGTATAACCAGCGCATAAATGTGCGATGACAACCCAGCCACCCTAAGTTCGCGAGGCGACTTTCCGAACAGGTCTTCGGTGTTTCGTTCCAACGCCTGAAGGCTGTCTTGCACCAAGGGCAAATAGCTTTCGCCTTCGACAGTCAAAGATACGCCGCGGGCTTCACGCACAAACAGGGTGCGACCTAACCATGCCTCGAGATTGCCAATTCGCTGACTAACAGCGGCCTGCGTTAGCCCGAATTCCCGCGCTGCGGCGGAAAAGCCACCCAATCTCCCTGCCGCCTCGAATACCCGCAACCAATCCAGAGGCGGCAAGCCAACCTTATTCTTAGCCATCAATTTTTCTTGGCCTTTATGCCAATAAGGATTAATTGTCGTAATGTCATAACCCGGTTATTTCCTCAACCAAAGTTTGCACTGAACTGGAGATACCGATGCTGCGCCATGCCACTCATGATGGCTCCGTTGTAATCGTTGAATTTTCTGAGGGGCAACAAGCCCGTTTTCACGGCATTTGGCTGCGCGACAACGCGCTGGATCCGGAAACCCGGGCGCCCGGCAATGGCCAGCGACTGATCACTATCGGAGATATACCGTCCAATTTACGCGTGGCAGACGCTAATATTGAAAACGGCAATTTATTGGTCACGTTTCAGCCCGAAGACAAAACTGTTACCTTCCCCAGTGGTTGGTTGAAAAATCATGTCTATGACTGCCATCGACCTAATACCGTCGGCAGGGTCGCCCCCGGCATAACGACATGGCAACGAGGGATCAAAGCGCCAAGTGCCGATTGGATCGAAATTCACACCGATCCTACCGTCAAGTGCGACTGGCTGGCCGCAATTGCCGAGTTTGGATTTGCAAAGCTGACAAACGGCCCGATTGAACCCGAGTCTTTGCTGAAAGTCGCTGACTTGTTCGGGTACGTGCGTGAAACTAATTACGGTCCCTATTTCGAAGTTCGGACCGAAGTAAATCCTACCAACCTCGCCTATACTGGCTTGGGACTGCAGGCGCATACCGATAACCCTTATCGCGATCCCGTACCTACCTTACAGATACTTTATTGCCTTGAAAACAGCGCCGAAGGTGGCGACTCGATCGTTGTAGACGGATTTCGTGCGGCCCAGCGCCTGCGCGATGAAAACCCAGAAGGGTTCAACCTGCTTTCGAGCCATCCCGCAAGGTTTGAATACAAAGGATCCGACGGTGTCTGCTTGCAGTCGCGCCGCCCTATGATCGAACTTGCACCAGATGGTGAACTTATAGCTATCCGGTTTAACAATAGGTCCGCCGCACCTTTGATCGACATTCCATTTGAGAAGATGGAGGGTTACTATGCCGCCTACCGCCAGTTGGGCGAAATCATTGATGACCCGGATATGGGAGTGTCATTCAAGCTGGAACCGGGCGAAAGTTTTATCGTTGACAACACACGCGTTCTGCACGCGCGCCTGGGTTACTCCGGAGCTGGGTCTCGCTGGTTACAGGGGTGCTATGCCGACAAGGATGGTTTGCTGTCGACCTTGGCCGCATTGCAGGTAACCCGGACTGAGGCGGCAGAATGAAGCCGGATTTCCAGAACCTGAACCGCGACAACATCGTAGCTTTTATTGCAGACATCTTCGAACGCCGAGGTGGTGAGGAATATCTCGGCGAACCAGTGACCATGGCCGAACACATGCTTCAGGGCGCCACAATCGCCGAACAAAACGGTATGTCCGAAGAAATTATCGTAGGCGCATTGTTGCACGACATTGGGCATTTCACATCCGAGTTCGGAACGTATCATCCCGACGATAAAGAGGACCGCCACCATGAAGACGCGGGCGCACAGGTTCTGGAACAGTTTTTTCCATCGGTCATTACAGATTGTTGCCGTTTTCACGTGGCGGCCAAAAGGTATCTCTGTGCAACCAAACCTGAGTACTTTAACCGATTGTCCTCAGCCTCGGTCCATACACTGGACCTTCAGGGTGGACCGATGAACGCCGAAGAAGTTGCAGAATTTGAAACCAACCCAAATCTTAAAGAAATCATTCAGGTGCGCTATCTGGATGAGGCAGGCAAGATAGCCGACATGAAGACTCCGGATTTCACCCATTTCGCGCCTATGGTGCAGCGGATGGTAGATAGGCATCTTGGCGCGGGTTAAAGGTTGCCGTTCAGCGTACCGAAAACCAGCCAATAGTGATTACCAGGCTCCCAGACGCTTCGGCAAGGTTCCTTGATGGGCATCGCGGTGCGCCACGATCCAGAACTGGACGGCCACCAGATACGGCAAATAGAAGGCAAAATTCTGTATAAGATCGAATGGGCCTGAAAAGTCGGGCTCGGACCAGAGACCTCCGGTCAGCAAATACCACAGAGTGTAGTGCACCCGGTATAACCAGGAACCCAGCGCGAGCCAAAACAGGCGAAGTGCCCACTCCCAGTGCCCCTGCCTATTTCCAATAAAGACCATCCGCGCCAGCATCAGCGCGGCGGTAAAGAGGCAAAAACCATATATGAAAAATGCCGCAGACATAAGCGGTCCGCCAATGGTCCCACGCAGAGGAATATAAACCATTCCAGCCAGCCCGGTGGTCAATGCCAAGACAACCAGCAGCGAGCCGATACCGCGATGAAATGAAATGTTTCGCAGCCGAATGCGCCCGACCATCTGCAACGGCACCAAGGCCACCAGCACCGACCCAGCAGTGATATGCAACATCATCGCAGCGTTGCCGACTGATTGGTCGGCGGCAAAAAGATAGGTTTGTCGCCACGGAAAGGCGGAAAGACCCACCGTGATCAACTCAAATGCATGCGCAAGAAAAGGCAGCAAGGTCAGATAAAAAACCGTAAGTATTACGACCGTAACAATGCCTGACTTTGATAACCACATGTTGTGATCATATCGTCGATTGACGCTTCGTCCATGACAGAGAAACGTTAGAGGCCCAATACATCTATCATGTCATATTGACCCGGTGCCCTGCCTTGCCCCCAAAGCGCGGCTTTCAGCGCACCGCGAGCAAAAATCGCACGGTCTGAGGCCAGATGACGCAAAACAATGCGTTCACCGGGGGCCGCGAACAACACGTCGTGCTCACCTACGACGTCTCCGCCTCGGATGGCGTGGAAACCGATGTCGCCACGTTTGCGCGCACCGGTGATGCCGTCGCGACCTCGATCCGAAATATCCGCAAGTTTAACTCCACGTCCTTCGGCGGCGGCCTCTCCCAACATCAGTGCGGTGCCCGATGGCGCATCGACCTTGTGGTGATGGTGGGCCTCGGTAATTTCGATGTCGAAGTCTTCATCCAGCGCGGCGGCAACCTTTTTGGTCAGTTGCACCAGCAGGTTCACGCCGAGGCTCATGTTACCTGCGCGTACGATTACGGCATGACGCGACGCTGGTTCCAATGCAGCAATCTGTTCTTCTGTCATGCCGGTAGTTCCGATGACATGCACGCAGCGTGCCTGCGCCGCCAGCGCTGCAAACTCAAGCGTTGCCTCGGGCGAGGTGAAATCAATTATGGCCTGCGCCTGCGCAAATGCTTCCAAGGGGTCATCCGTCACTTTTACACCAAGCGCTTGCCCGCCCATCGCCTGACCTACGTCCTGTCCGATCCAGTCATGTCCCTTACGCTCTACCGCGCCTACAAGACGTGTATGATCGTTATCAGCAACGGTCTTGATCAGCATCTGCCCCATTCGGCCCGAGGCCCCTGTGATAACGATCCCGGGAATATGGGTCATTGCGCTGGTCCTTTCTGTCAGTCGGCTCAAAGCCTCCTACCCGGTTAAGGGCCGCTTGGCAAAGCCCTGCTTTGCGCTTAGATCGGTGGTATGGCAAAGAATAAGTTTCACGATGGCCCCGGGCCTTCCCAAAGACAATTGCGCGTCGGCGAATTGATCCGCCGTACCTTGTCCGAGGTACTTTCACGCGGCGATGTCCATGACCCCGACCTAAACCGTATGTCGATCACCGTAGGCGAGGTCCGCACGTCACCGGATTTAAAGATCGCCACCGCTTATGTGTTGCCGCTAGGCGGCAAAGGGCAGGAGGACGTGATTGACTTGCTGGCCCGCAACAAGGGCGAGTTGCGGCGCATGGTCGGTAAGAAGGTCGGGCTGAAGTTCTCCCCCGATCTGCGCTTCCGGCTTGACGATACTTTTGATCGGCTGGAGGACACCCGGCGGATGTTTGAACAGGACGCGGTGCGCCGTGATCTGGACGAGTGATCCGCTTATTTGTCATTTTGGTTGCGCTGATCTGGGCTGCTCAAGCTGCGGCGGTCACCTGTGAAAAGCTGATGCACGAAGATAAACGTTATACAGTCTGCGAAGTGGACGCAGCATCAGAAGACCTGCGCCTTTTTCTGTACGACGAAGATGGCGATCCGCTTGGGCATTTTTCGTCGGTCAACGAGGCGTTAAGTTCCAGCGGCAAACGCCTTGCGTTTGCAATGAACGCCGGAATGTATCACGAAGACCGCGCGCCTGTTGGCCATTTCGTAGAAGATGGTGTTGAAATTATGCGGGTCATCCCAAACGCGGGGCCAGGAAATTTCGGTCTCTTGCCAAACGGAGTATTCTGTATCCGTCCTGGCCGCGCGGATGTGTTCGAAACCCTGGACTTCGTCGATCAAGCACCCGAGTGCCGTTTTGCCAGTCAGTCCGGCCCTATGCTGGTGATTGATGGCGATCTTCATCCGCGCTTTCTTTCCGATGCAACGTCTCGATATATTCGCAACGGCGTCGGTACCAGCGCAGATGGTACTCGTGCAGTGTTTGCCATTTCAGACGATTATGTGACGTTTCACGAGTTCGGCCGCTTATTTCGCGATGTGTTGGAAACGCCTAACGCGCTTTTCTTTGACGGTAACATTTCACGCATGTACGACCGTGCAGGGAACCGCTCGGACGTTGGGTTTTCGTTGGGGCCAATTGTTGGGGTGGTCGAAGACTTACCCTGAATTTGACAGCCAAGTTGTGATTCGTTAGGCCGCGCGCCTCAGAATAGTTCAAGGTGCAAGATGGGACGCAAACGCAAGGGTCGCGATATTTCCGGCTGGCTGGTGGTTGATAAGCCTGCGGGTATGACTTCGACCGCCGTAGTCAACAAAGTTCGTTGGGCTTTAGATGCTAAGAAAGCCGGTCACGCAGGCACGCTGGACCCAGAAGCAACAGGTGTTCTGGCCGTTGCCTTAGGCGAAGCGACCAAAACCGTGCCATACATCACCGATGCCCTGAAAGCTTACGTTTTTACCGTGCGCTTGGGGCAGGCCACCAATACCGACGATGCCGAAGGTGAGGTTATTGCCGAAAACTCTGCGCGTCCTTCCGATAAGGAAATCAAACAGGCGCTCACATCCTTTTTGGGTGAGATAATGCAGGTGCCGCCCAAGTTTTCGGCCGTCAAAGTCGATGGTCAGCGCGCCTATAAACTTGCCCGCGAAGGCGAGGATGTGGAGCTGTCGGCCCGTCCGCTATGGGTTGAGGAACTGTTGCTTATTGACCGGCCTGATCCAGATCACGTGGTTCTGGAGATGACTTGCGGTAAAGGCGGTTACGTACGTTCAGTAGCCCGTGATCTTGGCGCGGCACTTGGATGCCATGGCCACGTCAAAGAATTGCGTCGAATCTGGTCCGGCCCATTCGAGGCCGAGGATGGACTGAGCGTCGAGCAGATCGACAGGTTGGCCAAAACCACTGCTTTGGAGAAATATCTGCATCCGTTGGAAACCGGGTTGAAAGATTTGCCCGAGCTTAAGTGCACACCTGAAGGTGCCGCACGATTGCGCAATGGCAACGCGGGTATGGTAATGGCATCTGACGTGGCATATGGCGACGAGGCTTGGGCCTCATTGGACGGCAAAGCCGTCGCGGTAGGCATCTACAAATCCGGAGAATTGCATCCCAGCCGGGTGTTCGTCTTATGAAAGCCATGTTACGCGAAAGGACATGATCACTCGATCCCATACAAAGGGCGACGCACCCTCGACCGCAGTTTATTCGGACTGCGAGAAATATCGTTATAGTCTTACCCGCATCTGGAACACGCGGGGGCGTAAGGCTTTATTCGTAATGCTGAACCCATCAACCGCAACTGAAATTCAAAACGACCCGACGGTAGAACGCTGCGAACGAAGGGCGCGTGCGCTTGGATTTGGTGCTTTTCAAGTGACCAACATTTTTGCCTGGCGTGATACCGATCCACGCAAGATGCGAGCTGCTATCGACCCAGTTGGGCCTCAGAATGACGAGGCCATTCTGAACGGTGTTGATTGGGCCGATCAGGTCATCGCCGCGTGGGGTACACACGGCTCACATCTGAATCGCGGTTATGCTGTCGAAAACCTGCTGCGCGATACCGGTCAACCCCTGTTTCATCTTGGGCTTACCAAAGACGGGCACCCAAAGCATCCACTTTACATCGCATACTCTCAAAAACCCGAGCGCTGGTGAATGCGTTTCCGATCTGCTTGTTTGGCCCGGCAGTAAAAGCGGGCGCGGTATTCGTGATACCAGGCGAAGGCGCCGCCGAAATTTATTTCGACCTCAAAACCCAAAGCCGACTCGGTCAAAATCATAGATTTTGAGGTTGGACAGGACATACTATTGATTGCCTGGGACGCCGCGAACGAAGGTCACCTAGAGGTTTTGGTTGCCATGGGCACCATTCAAAGATTCCTTTTGCCATTTGAGGCAAATGCGCCTATACGCGCCCATCCGCATCGGAATCGGTGCGGTTTTCTCCATGGGCCTGCGCTGGACGACATCCCGGCCTGCGCCATTCACTCTAACCATTAAAGGAGACCCCGATGTCGATCACTGCCGCTGAAAAAGCACGCGTTATGAAAGAATTCGCAACTAAAGAGGGCGACACCGGCTCACCCGAAGTTCAGGTTGCTATCTTGACCTCGCGCATCAACACCCTGACCGAACACTTCAAGACCCATAAGAAAGACAACCACGGTCGTCGCGGTCTTTTGAAGATGGTGGCGCAGCGCCGTAAGTTGCTTGACTACCTGAAGGGCAAAGAAGAAGCGCGCTACCAAGACCTTATCCAAAAGCTGGGTATTCGCCGTTAATCGAGCACTGCTCGATTTTTGGTTTACTAACCAACTTTTACATAGTTCACGCCCGCCATTGAGGTGGGCGTGTTTGTTTTTGCCCTAGGGGTTATATGGCACTGTACCCATTTTTAGATTGCTCGCAGGCACTTCTAGGAACCGACCCAAATGTGGTGCCTGCGGTGTCGCCTCGATTATTATGATTGTACGATTCCGACCCGTGCCAGTCGCAAAAATTGCAGAAGTTCAAAATTTGAATTGTCAAATGGTTACGTCATTAAGGGTCGTGCGCCATGTACCAAGACAATCCATTTCACGAGATGCTGCTGGCTATTTCTCAGGTCTATTTGACCGAGGATAATCCAATGGGTTCTTTTACTGCGCAGAGACTTCTCGATGCGCCAGCTGCCATAACGCATGACCCAGTTTTACCTTGTCTCATGGATGAAAGTATCCGAACTGTGCTGTCAGAAAGCCGGCATTTTGCGGCGGCTGCCGTTCTTGGCGCTCAGACTTTGATTCCGTGGGGGTCAAACCCCGTCGAAGGAAATACAGAGGTGGGTGTCGCTGCGATGATTAGCGTTGCTACCCTGCTTGGGCCGGATGGCCCTATTCCAGCTCCGGACGTTCGGCTGGGATTGGTTTATATGCGCCCGAACAGTTATTATCCGCTCCATCGCCATGATGCGGATGAAACTTATGTCGTGATAGCAGGACGAGCGATTTGGACTGCGGGCGATGACATCCGAGTGCGCGGGGAAGGCGATATGATACATCATCCCAGTCTCATGCCACATGCCTTTCGGACAGGCCCCGAAGGTTTCGTGGCGCTTTGGCGTTGGAGCGGCGACATAAACACACACTCTTATGCTTTCATGGAAAGTCCAGAAACAGACCTTAAAACTTGAGTCAAAAGAAAGAACGCCCGCCAATTGACGGGCGTTCTTGATTGTTTGAACGTTACGCTACATCTTGGAGCGTTCAGATTTCAGTGCTAGCCACAGACAGTAACACATGATCAGAACGACCAATGTGAACGGGATACCTGTTGACACAGCCGCACCCTGTAGCGCGCTTAGGCCGCCTCCGAGCAGCAGCGCGATGGCCACCAGACCTTCGAGAGTACACCAGAATACCCGCTGTACCACCGGCGCATCCATCTTACCGCCTGCCGTGATCGTATCAATCACCAATGAGCCAGAGTCCGATGAGGTGACAAAGAACACCACGATCAGGATCAACGCTATAGGAGCTATGATGCCGTACAACGGCAGCTCCTTTAGGAACCCAAAAAGCGCACCCTCAGGCGCGTAGCTTTCGATCACCGTCGCGCGGACACCGTCGGCGCCACCCGCATTCAGCATGTCGATTGCCGCACCGCCGAATGTGGACATCCACAGGGCGCAAACCGCAGTTGGGGCTAACAAGGCGCAGATCACAAATTCACGAACTGTGCGACCTTTAGAAATGCGGGCGATGAACATCCCGACAAAAGGCGACCACGCAATCCACCAGGCCCAGTAGAACGTTGTCCAGCCATGGAAGAAACTGGTGTCTTCACGCCCGAATGGGTTCGAGAGAGCTGGCAACAACCGCACATAATCTGTCATGACACTAAAGTAACGCGAGATGGCGGTGCCAATACCGGTAACCACGATCACAAACAGGAAAAGGCCAACGGCCATGATCATGTTGATCTCGCTCAGCCTCTTTACCCCGGCATCCATGCCCATAAGAACCGAACCTAATGCAATCATCGTGATACCTATGATCAATAGAACAACGACTGTCGGACTTGGTGCGATTCCGAAGACTTCGTTAAGGCCCGCCGCAACTTGCTGTGCACCAAGACCAAGCGAGGTCGTCAGGCCAAACAAAGTGGCAAATACCGCCAAAGTATCGATTATGTGACCCCACCAACCCCAGACTCGTTCGCCAAGAATTGGATAGAATGCAGACCTTAGGGTCAGCGGAAGACCAAGATTGTAGCTGAATATCGCGAGCGCAAGGCCTACAGCCGCATAGACTGCCCAACCCTCAAGCCCCCAATGGTGAATGGTGCCCACAACGCCGATATATTCGTTGCCCGGAACCGCGATATCAATGCCCAGCGGGCGCGCTCCGCCGTCTTCGGCAAAGTTGTAATATACCGGTTCCAGAACGCCAAAAAACAGCAGTCCTATCCCGATGCCCGCCGCGAACATCATCGCTATCCATCCGGCATATGAATAGTCTGGTTTGGCGTCTTTGCCGCCGATCCGAACACTACCCACAGGCAGGACGATCAGAACAAGGCAGAAAAGAGTGATGATGTCGACCGAAAGGACGAGGAACCAGTCGAACGTGCTTGTCAGCCAGGGTCGGAGCCACCCGAAAAAGGCGGCCGCCGCCTCTTGATTTGCTAGAGAAATCAAAACAAACGCAAAAATCAGGATGCTTGAGATCAGAAAAACTGGATTGTGAATGTCCAGCCCAAAAGGTCTTACGTTGTCCTGCCCCAGTTCATATTCGGTTTCAAAGTCGTAGATCCTTGGATCCGGATCCAGCATTTTCTTGGATTGTGCCATTCGACTGTCCCTTGTTGTTTCATTGAACAAAACGCCAAGCATTGAGGCCGAAGGACGGGTTAAGAATGTTTCCAACTTGACGCATTTCCGTCAATTCGACCCTGAGGTGCACAGCAACATGTTACACTGGCTAACAAATTTCGCAAAATGCATTCATTTTTAGATATGTTAGCGGCGCTACTGGAGGGGAAATAAAGTCGAAATTTCAGGTCAAGAATGTCGTTCTGAGTCCTGCTGTGATGTATCGTCTACTTGGCGTTTTGGAACTTGAAGCGCTCTTTCTTTCACTCTCTGGCACAGCCTGTATCTGTTTATCGGGCGGGGCTGATCGCGCATAGCCGGCTCAAAGAAACTCGCATCTTTCCAAAGCTATCAAACTGCTGTATGGGCCATCCATCTGAGACGTTGTGCCCTGACCCCGGCACTCGAACGGAAGATAAAATGGGGTCGGCGGCAATGGGGCCGCCACGCAAACGGGAGACCCGCAGGGGCGGGAGTGCTCTCATCTAGGATACGCATATGTTTGATGTAACAAAGAAATCGATTCAGTGGGGCGAAGAAACGCTGACACTGGAAACCGGTAAGGTTGCCCGCCAAGCCGACGGCAGCGTGATCGCCACGCTGGGCGAAACCAGCGTCATGGCGAACGTGACTTTCGCAAAAGAACAAAAAGCAGGTCAGGATTTTTTCCCGCTGACCGTTCATTATCAGGAAAAATACTATGCCGCGGGCAAGGTTCCGGGCGGTTTTTTCAAGCGTGAAGCGCGCCCGACCGAAAAAGAGACACTGACGGCGCGTCTGATCGACCGTCCAATCCGTCCGCTTTTCGTAGACGGTTTCAAGAACGAAGTTCTGGTCATGTGCACCGTGCTTAGCCACGATTTGGTGAATGATCCCGACATTGTTGCGATGATCGCGGCATCGGCTGCCCTGACCATCTCCGGTGCGCCGTTCATGGGCCCGATTGCTGGCGCTCGTGTCGGTTTCGTTGACGGAGAATACGTTCTGAATCCAACGGTTGACGACATGCAGGATCTGCGCCTGAATCCGGAACAGCGTCTGGACCTGGTTGTTGCCGGCACCAAGAACGCCGTGATGATGGTAGAGTCCGAAGCGTACGAACTGTCCGAAGCAGAGATGTTGGGTGCAGTTACCTTTGCGCACGAACAGATCCAGCCAGTAATCGACCTGATCATTGATCTGGCCGAAGAGGCTGCAAAAGAGCCGTTTGACTTCCAGGCGCCGGACTACTCCGAACTGTTCGCGGCCGTTCAGTCCGCAGGTGAGCAGCAGATGCGCGCGGCGTTCGCAATCACCGACAAGCAAGAGCGTACTGCCGCAGTTGCAGCGGCTCGCGAAGCTATCAAAGAGGCTCTGACCGAAGAACAGCTGGAAGACGCAAATCTTGGGTCTGCAATGAAGAAGCTGGAAGCGGGCATTCTGCGCGGCGACGTTGTGAAAGGCGGAAAGCGTATCGACGGTCGCTCGACCACTGATGTTCGTGCAATCGAAGTCGAAACCTCATTGTTGCCGCGGACTCATGGTTCCGCACTTTTTACCCGCGGTGAAACTCAGGCGCTGGCTGTCACCACGCTTGGTACAGGCGATGACGAACAATTCATCGATGCGCTGCATGGCAACTTCAAGTCCAACTTCCTGCTGCATTACAACTTCCCTCCATATTCGGTTGGTGAAGCTGGTCGCGTTGGACCTCCGGGACGTCGTGAAATCGGCCACGGCAAGCTAGCGTGGCGTGCACTGCAGGCGGTTCTGCCTGCTCCTACTGACTTCCCCTATACCGTTCGCGTGGTGTCAGAGATCACGGAATCCAATGGCTCATCCTCGATGGCTTCTGTTTGCGGCGGTTCGCTATCGATGATGGACGCAGGTGTTCCGCTAAAGGCTCCGGTCGCCGGCGTCGCGATGGGTCTGATCCTGGAAGACGATGGCTCTTACGCGGTTTTGACAGACATTCTGGGTGACGAAGACCATCTGGGCGATATGGACTTCAAAGTTGCTGGTACAGAAAACGGCATCACGTCGCTGCAGATGGACATCAAAGTGGCTGGCATCACGCCTGAGATCATGGAGACAGCTCTGTCGCAGGCTAAAGAAGGCCGGATGCATATTCTAGGAGAGATGGGCAAGGCCCTTTCCGAGACCAACGAATTTTCGGTCCACGCCCCACGCATCGAGACCATGAACATCCCGACAGACAAGATCCGTGAAGTGATCGGGTCGGGTGGTAAGGTTATCCGCGAGATCGTGGAAACTTCGGGTGCCAAAGTCGATATCAACGATGACGGTGTGATCAAGATTGCGTCTCCGGACGGTGAATCGATCAAGAAGGCTTACGAAATGATCCACTCGATCGTGGCCGAGCCGGAAGAGGGTCAGATTTACACCGGCAAAGTCGTCAAGATCGTCGACTTCGGTGCCTTCGTTAACTTCTTTGGTAAGCGCGACGGTCTGGTGCATGTGTCCCAGATCGAAAACCGCCGCCTGAACCATCCGTCGGATGTTTTGAAGGAAGGTCAGGAAGTAAAAGTCAAGCTTCTGGGCTTTGATGATCGCGGTAAGGTGCGCCTGTCGATGAAGGTTGTCGATCAGGAAACCGGCGAAGAGGTCGTTCCCGAAAAGAAAGAAGAAAGCGCAGAGTAATTTGCCCCGCTTTCAACTAACAAAGGCCCCGGCGCAATGTCGGGGCCTTCCTTTATGTTACAATGCCGTCGAGCCCACAGGGAGAGATGGATATGACGGATACAAATCGGATCGATGACCTTGCGCTGAGATATTTGCAGGCCATCGAAAGCGGCGATCTTTCCAAGTTGCTGAGCTTATTCGCCGACGATGCAACGGCAACTTCGCCGATATCCGGAATGCAGCCTGCTCGGGACTTTTATTCCAACGTGATGCAGATCACGAGCAACCGGTCCACAGTTCACAAGAATACCTTTGCGGACACTGCGGGCGCCCCTCAGATGGCGGTGCATTTCGACTACACGCGAACCATCCGCAACGGGCACCCCGAAACCATCGAATGCGTCGACCTGTTTGAACTTACTGATGACCACAGCAGCTTTAAGTCGGTCAAAATCATCTACGACACTGCACCAGTCTTGGTAGATTTTGGCGAAGCTTGACGATCCGTTTTTAGTGGGCGACCCCTGACGGGCCATGTTTCAGCACATGCCATTGTCCATAGCTGTCGTTAAGGTCCAACTTAATGGCCGCATCCGCCTTGGTCGACGCACTGCCAACTTCGGCAATTGTAAATTCGATGCCGCCCGGGATATCGATGCGCACTCGGTGTTCACCTCCACCGTGCGGTGCTTGAATCGGTCGCCCCGTCGACTTCAGCACGTCATCAATAGATATTTCGGCCGTACGGCCCTCGATATCGATGTTGAAGTCAATGGGTAAATAAAGAGTTTCGTGGATGGTCTTGCACATCGCCCGGAATACAAACCAATGAGTAGCCATTTCTTCGGTTTCCTCACCATGAAAGACCTTTTCAAGCGCACCGCGCTGAGCCTCGGTCGCCTTTGGATCAATAATTACCTGCATTTCTCCGCCGCCTTCAAAAATCGGGCCGGGCCAGGCATATATCAGTGCAGCCTTCGCGCCGCTGAGATCCGTGTCGTCAAAATGTCCTTTTGCGACTTCAAGCACCTCGAAGCCACGGCAATGTCCGTTCGTTGGCAACTCTTCAAACTGACATGGGCAGGCATAACCACAATTGCAGTTACCAAAACTATTTCCTTCAATGTACCAGTCTGTAATTGGCATGGCTTTCTCCTGTAAAGCACGGTCGAAATCCCGATGTTTGACAGTTGCGGCCTGTATAAATGTCTGCCGATTGCACCTTAGCACGGTTTGACATGCAGTTCGAACTATATCCGCTGCACCAAAGAATAAGATACATCAGGCGAAAATGTGGATTGAGTCTTTAAGCAACGTTAGCCTTACTTGACTGCGCAACGGTTTCGGGACCGAGAAGCCCATGAAAACAGCCCCGGTTCGCCAAATTCCGCGCGTTCCATTTTGGATAGAAACACGCGGATGTTTTATCGAAAAAAGCCGCGCTTATCAGGTCGGCGCCTTGGTCTTGCGTAGGTAAGGGAAAATGGTTTCGAACTCGCCGAATTTCTCCTTCGCCTCATCATTTGACACAGCAGGTGGAATGATTACATCCTCACCGGGCACCCAGTTCGCCGGTGTAGCAACGCCTTTCGAGCTCATCTGTAGGCCGTCTAAAGCACGCAAAATCTCAGCGAAGTTTCGGCCCACGGTCATAGGATAAGTCATCGACAACTTTAATTGCTTGTCGGGCCCGATGATAAAGACAGAACGCACAGTGGCGCTGTCAGCAGGGGTGCGGCCATCAGGCAGGTAGGCTTCGGCAGGCAGCATGTCGAAAGCCTTTGAAACTGCCAAGCCATCATCTGCAATAATCGGAAAGCCTGGATTGGCGTTGCCATAGGCTTCTATGTCTTTCTTCCATTTTTTGTGGTCCTCGACTCCGTCAACAGACACACCAATTACTTTGGTGTTACGCGCGGCCCACTCATCGTTCAGCTGCGCGACAGCCGAAAATTCGGTGGTGCAGACAGGCGTAAAATCCTTGGGGTGCGAAAATAGAATAGCCCAGCTGTCACCGATCCAGTCGTGAAACTGAATGGTGCCCTGATCTGTTTCAGCGGTAAAATTTGGGACGGTGTCGTTGATGCGCAAACCCATGGTGCATCTCCTTTCCTGCAAAAATCCGAGTCGGATGGCGTAAACCTAAACACTTTGTCCAGAGGTTAAAGCGTCCATAAGGATTTTCTGGGCGTATTTCGCCAAAAATCTCCAAAATAATTTGATCAAATTATGCACTTGCCCCGCCCTATGGCCGATGACAAAGTGGCCCGGAAACTGGCCATGAGGCCAAATGTTCAGGAGGACGCGCCATGATCGAAAGACGCAATTTTTACATCGATGGCATGTGGGTTGCCCCGTCGGAAGCAAACGATTTTCACGTAATTAATCCTTCTAACGAGGAGCCATGCGCAACAATATCCTTAGGCTCTCAGGCTGATACAGATGCAGCCGTCGCTGCGGCCAAGGCCGCCCTGCCCGGATGGATGGCCACCCCGGTCTCGGATCGAATTGCTTTAGTTGAAAAGCTGATCGACATTTACCAGTCCCGAACTGAAGATTTGGCGCAAGCAATGTCGCTTGAGATGGGGGCGCCGATTGACATGGCTCGCACGCAGCAAGCAGGAGCGGGTACATGGCACCTTAAGAACTTTATTCGCGCCGCCAAAGAATTTGAATTTGAGCGTCCATTGGGCAATCACGCTCCGAATGACCGGATCATTTACGAGGCCGTCGGCGTGGCCGCCCTGATAACGCCATGGAATTGGCCAATGAATCAAATCACGCTTAAGGTCGGCGCAGCGGCGATTTCGGGGTGCACAATGGTGCTGAAGCCATCCGAACAAAGCCCATTGAATGCAATGATTTTTGCCGAGATGATGGACGAAGCAGGGTTCCCGCCAGGCGTATTCAATCTGGTCAACGGCGATGGCGCGGGCGTAGGCTCGCAGCTGTCGGCGCATCCAGACGTGGACATGGTCAGCTTTACCGGCTCAACCCGTGCAGGAACTGCAATTTCCAAGAACGCGGCAGATACGCTGAAAAAAGTGCATTTGGAACTGGGTGGTAAAGGCGCAAACGTGGTATTCGCCGACGCCGATGAAAAGGCAATCAAGCGTGGCGTTCTGCACATGATGAACAACACGGGTCAAAGCTGTAATGCGCCCAGTCGAATGCTGGTCCAGCGTCCGGTTTATGATCAAGCGGTCGAAACCGCCGCCGAAGTGGCCAACAAGGTCACCGTGGGCAGCGCCGCGGAAGAGGGTCGGCATATCGGACCCGTAGTTAACGAGGTCCAATGGAACAAAATTCAGGACCTGATCCAGAAGGGTATTGATGAAGGCGCGCGCCTTGTCGCAGGCGGCACGGGACGACCGGAAGGCTTGAACAAGGGCTACTATGTGCGACCCACTGTCTTTGCCGACGCCAACAATCAGATGACCATCGCGCGCGAGGAAATTTTCGGCCCCGTTCTGACGATGATCCCTTTCGAAACTGAAGAGGAGGCTATCGAAATAGCCAATGATACACCCTACGGTCTGACGAACTATGTCCAGACACAGGACGGCTCACGCGCAAACCGTATGGCGCGGGCGTTGCGGTCAGGGATGGTCGAGATGAACGGCCAATCGCGCAGTGCTGGTTCACCTTTTGGAGGTATGAAACAGTCGGGCAATGGGCGCGAAGGTGGCGTCTGGGGCCTGGAAGACTTTTTGGAAGTCAAAGCTGTGGGCGGTTGGGCAGCAGAGTAGCTTTTGAACACAGGGATCGGGCGAGGCATTTTTGATGCCTCGCCTTATCTCAGATTGGCCGTACCAACAACTGAGGCTTTCCGTCTGAAGTGCGCCGGTGGGACCGACCGTCCCAACCGATACTACCGGTTACGCGCTGTCGTAGTGACGAAAAACTGTCAAACCGAACCACATCGACTGGTTGGTCGAATTGTAGAGTTATTCTGCGACTGCTTCCGTCGCCAAGCATGGTAATGCCGCGAATTTCAGCCGTGAACGGTTGCCCCAAGTACTGACCTTCAACCCGATCACCTACACCAAATTGCATTCGGTTTTCGACCTTTGCAACCAACGTATTCCAGTCGCGGGCACCGTGTTGATGGGCTAGCATCTCCAGCGCCGCGCTATGTGAGAGAGAGACCCCGGCGCTTCGCAATTTCTCTCGCAAGCGTTTGGCCTGTGTCTTGAGCTCCTCAATCTGAGGAGCCGTCTTGGATGATGTCATCATCTGCCTCTTTTCCTATAGAGGGCACGAAATCAGGACGGGGCTCACATTACCATCCGCGTGCCGTGAAAAGACAACAGATGTTCAGCTTGTCGGGTTTCACCAAAGCCATAGGCCGTGAGCGGCAGGGGACCCGAACCTGCTGCCCCATTTGGCATTGGATCGCCTTACTGTCAATCAGGCATCGGCCTGCGCGGCTTCATATGCCAACATCGCCCGCTTTACGGGCAAGCCCCAGTGATAGCCCCCCAATCCACCCGATTTGCGCAACGCACGGTGACAAGGGATCAGCCAACTGACCGGATTTCGTCCAACAGCTGTGCCCACCGCGCGTACCGCCTGTGGTGATCCAACGCGCTGTGCGATCTCGGAATAGGTGGTCACCTGACCAGAGGGAATGTGCATCAAAGCCTCCCAAACCTTAATCTGCAGTGGTGAGCCGATCAGATAGAGCGGTGTCGGTTCAAGCCGGTCGCTGGCCGCACCGAATGCGCTTAACACCCAAGGGCGCAGGCGCATCGGGTCCTCGACAAAGTCGGCCAATGGCCAACGGGACAGCATATCAGCCATCGCGTCTTCTTCTCCAGTTTCAGCGCCAAAAGCTATGCCGCAGATTCCTTTGTCAGTGGCCATAACCAAAGCAGGTCCAAACGGACTATCGAACCAACCCCAATAAATGGACAGGCCCGCGCCGTTTCTGGCGTATTCGCCGGGGCTCATGGATTCCCATTTCAAAAACAAATCGTGCAAACGCCCACTACCGGACAGGCCGACGTTGTGAGCGGTTTCCAGTGTGGTGAAACGTTCGCGCAATAACGCTTTGGCGTGACCAAGGGTTAAATATTGCTGATATCGCTTGGGCGAAACACCCGTCCAGCGCGAAAACAGCCGTTGGAAATGAGCTGGGCTCATGTCCATCTTGTTGGCCAACTCCTCCAGGCTCAGTGTCTCGCCACCTTGATCGATTAAATCAATCGCGCGTCGCATTACGTTATAGTGATAGCCGCTTTCGGGGTTCTGGACGTTCATGGGCCTTACCTTTCTGACTGGGTAAAACATAGCCTGTCGGCTCTATGTTCGCGACCCGGAAGTTGCGCAAACCTTAATGCTTGTATCAACCCTTCAGGGACGTCATTAATGCCCGAATGACCAAGCAACTCGGATATCATCGGATCCGCGAGATCTTTGAGCGTTTTCACGACGCCGACCCTGAACCTAAGGGTGAGTTGGATCACGTAAACGTCTACACTCTGGTTGTTGCGGTGGCGTTGTCGGCGCAGGCAACTGACGCCGGTGTGAACAAGGCCACTCGGGGACTTTTCCAAATTGCCGATACACCACAAAAAATGTTGGACCTGGGCGAAGAAGGTTTGATTGAACATATCAAAACCATCGGTTTGTTTCGACAAAAGGCCAAGAATGTCATCAAGCTCAGCCGCATTCTGGTCGAAGACTATGGCGGCGAAGTCCCGAACTCTCGCGCAGCGCTGCAATCTTTACCCGGCGTTGGCCGGAAGACTGCCAATGTAGTGCTGAACATGTGGTGGCGATATCCGGCTCAAGCTGTGGACACCCACATCTTTCGCGTCGGCAATCGGACCGGAATCTGCCCGGGTAAGACAGTCGAAGCAGTCGAGCGCGCAATCGAGGACAATATACCGACCGATTTCCAGCTACATGCACATCATTGGCTGATCCTGCATGGCCGCTATCACTGCAAAGCTCGAAAACCACAATGCCAAACGTGCATCATCCGTGATCTTTGCGATTTTGAGGATAAAACCTTATGAAAACTTACCAGCTTGTCGGCATTGGAAATGCCGTTGTTGACGTGATTTCCCAGGCCGATGACAACTTCCTGGAACTCATGGGAATTGAAAAAGGCATCATGCAACTGATCGAACGTGATCGGGGCGAGGTGTTGTACGCAGCAATGGAAAGCCGCGTACAAACACCGGGTGGCTCGGTTGCGAATACAATTGCCGGTGCTGGCGCGTTGGGGCTGGATGCGGCTTTTATCGGACGCGTACATGATGACGCCTTAGGTCGGTTCTATGCCCGAGCAATGAACGAGGATGGCGTCGATTTTGTTAATCCACCTGTTCCGGGTGGGGAGCTTCCGACCTCTCGTTCGATGATTTTTGTTTCGCCGGATGGCGAGAGGTCAATGAACACTTACCTGGGAATTTCGTCCGAGCTTTCTTCGGCAGATGTCTCGGTCGAGGTCGCTGGCAATAGCCAGATCATGTTCCTTGAAGGGTACTTGTTCGATAAGGAAAAGGGTAAGGCGGCCTTTCTTGAGGCTGCCCGCGATTGCCATAAAGGTGGCGGCAAGACCGGGATTGCTATTTCCGACCCGTTTTGCGTGGAACGCCACCGTGTAGATTTTTTGTTGTTGATCGAGAACGAACTGGATTTTGTCATAGGTAACGAGGCCGAGATCAAATCGCTCTTCGAAACCGAAAACTTGGAAGAGGCCTTGGCTAAAACGGCGCAGATATGCCCGCTTGTCGTCTGTACCCGCTCGGGCGACGGTGTAACTGTTCTGAACAAGGGCAAGCGAGTTGATGTGCCCGTTGAAAAGATCGTGCCAGTTGACGCGACAGGTGCAGGTGATCAGTTTGCGGCGGGCTTCCTGTTCGGAATGGCGACCGGCCGCGATTACGAAACCTGCGCACGAATTGGCAATGTCTGCGCCCGTGAAGTCATCAGCCATATCGGCCCGCGACCCGAGGCAAACATGCTGGAACTTTTGCGAGCGGAGGAGTTGCTCTAAGCTGGACCTTCGCAGACCGGTAACTGTATTTTGCTCACCGTTTCTGACGGTGCCTGCGCTGAATAATTTACTGAGTTTTTCGGTTGTGGTTTCGCGCATTGCTACACAACCTATCGGCAGCGCTACAGCAGTAATAGCTCAGGCATGAAGCAAGTGGACACATTGGCAAGGCTAAATGTGTTGCACTCTTCTTGTGATATCCGGAAAATGCTTGGGCAAATTTATCTGAGATGCGTATCAAATTCAGCTATAACCTGCCTGTAAACGTCTCGTTTGAAAGGCACGATTTCTTCAATCAACCGTTCAGGGTCCTGCCACTTCCAGCTGGTGAACTCTGGGTGTTCAGTTTCGATTTCGATCTGCGTATCTCGGCCCAAGAAACGCAAAAGGAACCATTTTTGCTCCTGCCCACGAAAACGTCCCTTCCAGATTTTTGGAACTATATCATGCGGCAAATCATAGGGCAGCCAACCGTCTGTCTCGGCGATGATCTCAACCAGATCCGAAGTCACACCGGTTTCTTCCCACAACTCTCGCAAGGCTGCTTCACGTGGGTCTTCTCCCTTGTCCACGCCGCCCTGAGGCATTTGCCAGGCGTCTTTGTGGCGATCATTTCGCTGGCCGACAAAAATCTTGCGGTCGGCATTCATCATCATCAGTCCCACGCAGGGACGATACGGAAGTTTGGCGATTTCATCCCGTGTCATGCGCGGCCTCATCTTGTGTTTGCCCAACGTCTAACAAGCGACAGAACCGCAGCAAAGGGGGTGACGTCAGGTTTCGCGTGACACCAGCGCCGGACAAGGCGATGGTCCCGTCTGAATCAGGGAGAGTTTCGCCATGACTGCGTACCCAAATATGTTGGCCCCGCTGGATCTGGGATTTACCACGTTAAAGAACAGGGTTCTTATGGGCTCGATGCATACTGGGCTGGAGGAAACCGGCGACTGGAACCGGGTCGCGGAATTTTATGCCTCACGCGCTCGTGGCGGTGTTGCGTTGATGGTGACCGGAGGGATCGGCCCAAATTTGGAAGGATCAGTGCTGCCAGGTGCGGCAATGATGACAACCGAAAAGGATGTTATCAATCACGCCATTGTAACGGATCGGGTACATCAGGCGGGCGGTAAGATCGCCATGCAAATTCTGCATGCCGGGCGATATGCCTACGGACCAAAATGCGTGGCGCCCAGCCCGGTTAAATCTCCAATCTCTCCGTTTCCGCCAAACGAATTGGACGAAGACGGTATCGAAAAACAGATCAGCGACATCGTGAACGCGGCCGTTCTGGCGCAACAAGCGGGCTATGATGGGGTCGAAATAATGGGGTCCGAGGGGTATTTCCTCAACCAATTCATTGTGACGCATACCAACAAACGCACTGACCGTTGGGGCGGCTCTTACGAGAACCGGATGCGTTTGCCGATTGAAGTCGTGCGTCGCACCCGAAAGGCCGTAGGCACAGACTTCATCATAATATACCGCTTGTCGATGATAGACCTGGTACCAAATGGCTCGACCCATGACGAAGTGGTGCAATTGGCGCAAGAGGTCGAAAAGGCCGGGGCTACGATCATCAATACTGGGATCGGTTGGCATGAGGCGAGAATACCCACAATCGCCACCAGCGTACCGCGTGCGGCGTTCGCGTGGGTGACAAAAAAGCTGATGGGCAAGGTATCGATTCCAGTAATCACTTCAAATCGTATCAACACACCCGAGGTTGCAGAAGAAGTCTTGGCGACCGGTTGTGCCGACATGGTGTCTTTGGCGCGGCCCATGCTTGCAGATGCTGACTTTGTGACAAAGGCGATGACGGGCCAAGCAGCCAAAATCGCGCCTTGTATAGCGTGCAATCAAGCTTGCCTGGATCACACGTTCAGCGGAAAACTGACGTCTTGTCTGGTCAATCCACTTGCCTGTCATGAAACGGAACTGGTTATCGGGGCGGCTGACGCCAAAAAGAATATTGCCGTTGTAGGGGCGGGACCAGCTGGACTTTCCACAGCGATGACAGCCGCTCAACGGGGGCACAACGTGACACTCTTTGATCGGGCCGCGGAAATTGGTGGTCAGCTGAATTTGGCCAAACAGATTCCGGGGAAAGAAGAGTTCTGGGGTCTAGTGGACTGGTACCGAACTATGATTGCAGACCTTGGCGTAGAGGTTGAGTTGAATCGTGATGTGAAGGCACGCGATTTGACCAGTTTCGACGAGGTAATCATTGCGACGGGCGTCATCCCGCGTGACCCGAAGATTCCCGGGCAGGAGCACGAGAGTGTCCTTAGCTATATAGACGTTTTGCGCGAAAAAGCCCCGGTTGGTGACACGGTCGCTGTAATAGGCGCAGGCGGCATTGGGTTCGATGTGTCCGAGTTCCTGCTGGATGACGGTCACAGCCCAACCACCGACCTGCCGCTTTGGATGAAAGAATGGGGTGTCACTGATCCCGCGGAACATCGTTCAGGACTAGCTCCTGAAGGGCCTCAACCCGAAGCACCCGCGAGGCAAGTAACTTTACTGCAACGTAAGAAGCAGGCCCACGGCAAAGGTCTGGGAAAGACAACCGGCTGGATTCACCGAACGGCACTGAAAATGAAAAACGTGAATTTTGTCGGTGGTGTGAACTATGAACGTATCGACGATGATGGTTTGCATGTCAGTCTTGGTGAAGAACGCACAGACCCGACGTTAATCGCCGCGGATACTATTGTTCTATGCGCAGGCCAAGTTTCGGACCGTACTCTTGCAGATGAACTAATCGAATTGGGCATTACACCGCACATCATTGGCGGAGCTGACGTCGCCGCTGAGCTGGATGCAAAGAGGGCAATCAATCAAGGTACGCGGCTGGCTGCGACGCTGTGATCCGGCGGCAGGGTTTTTCTGTGCTTTACTTAATACTGATGAAAATCGCAGGCTCGTGCTCTGATTGGGGTCCATCGAAGTGATGATTTCACGCCTACGGCGCAGCGCGTTGCCGACTAAGCTCTCTTCGCGGCCATTGCCCCTAGAAACGAGGTAGTTTGGGCGGCAATCACTATTTCACGCGGCGGCTTGCATGCTGTCGTGACTGCCTTGTGATTTGCCTAACCCTCAAAGTGTAACAGCCATTGATCGGCATGAGCAATCATTCGACGTTTATTGTTATCACATCCGAAACGACTGGCGGAGAATGCGGCACATGTCCTGCGTCGCCCAATACCAGTTGCAAGGTGTGCACCCCAGAAGGAAGATCAAGCGTCACCTGAGTTTGTCCGCCACCAAAGTGCATATGATTGTCGTCCGAGGGCAGTCCATACGCCAGTTCATCCGCACCGTCTTCACCCTGCCCAAGAGGTGGGCGATCCACAAGAAGATGGTGATGACCCGTGTTTTCGGCTTCGGTTCCCGCTGGTGCAACACCCATACCACTGAGACCAAAGACCACAGTTACTGGTGATTGAACGGTATCACCGTCGGACAAATTGACGAAATAGACCTTCGCATCCGGGTTGGACGGTGTTTCGCCGCCAGCCCATCCAATTAGAGGCGACAGGATCAGTGCGAATGACAAAGTTATTGTTTTCATCTTCTTCTCCTCGGTCACAAAAAAGCCATTCTCATACTAGCACGATTATACGAACTGCTTGAATTCTTCAGATATTATGCGAGGCGAGGAGTTATCGGCCTGCCACTTTCGCCGTTTCCTAAGCGCAAACGATCCTTTTCAAAACCCTGATATTATCCCATGTCTGCCAAGTTCTCGCCCAGATTGATCGCAATATTGGGACAACGAACAGAACACTTGGGGAACGAGAATGGACCGACTAACCGAAATGGAGGCATTTTCCAATGTAGTGGACCAAGGTGGTTTCACCGACGCTGCTAAGAAAATGGGAATCTCCAAATCGGCTGTATCCAAGCACGTATCGAGCCTTGAAGCGAGATTGGGTGCCCGGTTGCTGAACAGGACTACACGTCGTGTTTCACCAACCGAAATCGGATTGGCCTATTATGACCGCGCGCGGCGCGTACTGAATGACGCCGGTGAGGCGGACGCGCTTGTTACCTCAATGCAGTCTGATCCGTCAGGGCTACTGCGCATCAGTGTAGCAACCGATTTTGGTGTAAACCACTTGTCGCCGGTGCTTTCCGAGTTCCTTTCTGCCTATCCCGACATCACTGTGAACATGGTGTTGAACAACCGCTATGTTGAACTGATTTCTGAAGGATTCGATGTCGCGGTACGTATTGGCGAGTTGGAAGACAGCACATTACGCGCCCGTAAATTAACTGAAACAGTTAAGCGTATGGTCGCTGCTCCGAAATATATCGAGGATTTCGGACATCCACAGAAGATCGACGACCTGAATGAACACAAACTTCTGCATTACTCCAGCCAATCCTCGGGCAATGTCTGGAAATTGACAGCTCCCTCAGGTGAAAAGCGTCAGGTACGTACCGCTGGTTGGTTGAGCGTAAACGACGGTCAATCGCTTTTGAATGCCGCGATCTCGGGGCTTGGGATCGCGTATCTGCCCAGCTATTTATATGCAGATGCCCTGAAAACTGGCGAAGTTGTGGATGCGATGCCGTCGCTGCCGGACGAGGTGCAAGGTATTTTTGCGGTGTATCCTCCTGGCCGTTTCACACAACCGAAAGTGCGTGCGTTTATCGATTTTCTCGTCGATTCCTTTTCAGAAAAAGGACCGATGGACTGGTAAAATTCTCCCTACGGCAACTTCCAACCCGCGCTTCACGGCGCGGGTTTTTTTTAATCTCCGAGAATGGACATTCCCATTCCCCGCGCAACAGACCGCAAACTCTGAGTCAGAACCCTTTGACCCGGCAAAGGACCTTCGGTACTGCGTGTAAGCATTGCAATATCACGATTGGCGTTGGTAACTTTTAAAGGTCGCAGGCGAACTTCATCACGGTAAATTCCCTGCCGACGTGCGTAGAGATCAGGAAGCACTGCAACGCCAATTCCCGAGGCGGCCATAAGGACAATGGAGTCTAGGGTAGTGCCTTCGTATTCATCAGAAACGACACCTCCGCACTCTGCCGCCAAGGCGAAAACGATGCGCGATAGTCGGTGGCTTTGGTCTAGAGTCAGGAAAATTCTATTTTGCAAATCCTCTGCACCCACGCCTTGAAGGTCCCGTGCCAACGGATCATCCACTGCAGTCGCTATCCAAAGAGGTTCGTTAAAAAGGCGTTCCTGAACAGTGTTGGGATGGTCTTCAGGGGTCGAGATAATGAGGTCAAACCTCCCCGACTTTAATCCATGTTCAAGGTCGCGTGTGTTTTCCTCGCGAACCACGATACGTAATCCGGGACGAGCATGATGTACTTCCTTGATAACTTGGGGCAGTAAATACGGTCCGATCGACGGTAAAACACCCAGGCGCAAACGCCCACCGACAGGAGCGTCGCTGACCATTGCATGCCTTAGATCTTGAACGTCGACCAGAATTTTCTGCGCGCGTTCTATGAAATCCTCACCCTTGGCTGTGGTTTGAACACCGCCACGGCTGCGTTCAAAAATCCGGATACCCAGCTCTTGTTCGACGGTGGCAATTTGGGCCGAAAGGCTGGGCTGGCTGACGTTTAAAACTTCAGCCGCCTGACTGAACCGGCCAAGGCGACTGACCGTCACAATATATTCCAGTTGACGAAGTGTTGGGCGCATTTCATAGTTTCAAACTAATTGAAAGTTAATAAGATAATATTTTGCTAATTGAAATTCGCAAGGCATCTAGCGTCAACCAATGTTAGGAGCCGCAAATGCCAGGCGTAATAGACACGCTTTCCAGCAATCTACTGGTGCCAACCATACTGTTTTTTGCTCTGGGTTTGCTTGCTGCTTTCGCCCGCAGCGATCTGTCGATACCGACAGGCGCAGCCAAGTTTATGTCACTTTATCTGCTGTTGGCCATAGGTTTCAAAGGCGGTAGCAGTCTTGCTGAACATGGTATCCATTGGGATTTATTTCTTACGCTATTGGGTGGTGTTGCCCTGTCGTTTGCCATTCCATTTGTTGCATTCGGATTGCTAACAATAATGACTCGATTGGACGCGCTGAACGCAGCCGCAGTGGCAGGCCACTATGGATCTATCTCGATCGTGACATTTGTAACTGCCGTTAGCCTTCTTGATCTGGTCGGGTTACGTTACGACGGTTTCATGGTCGCTGTGGCCGCTGCGATGGAGGTGCCAGCAATCCTTTCGGCTCTGTGGCTCGCGCACAAGTCAAGTAACAGTGGCCTCCGCGATGCAGGACTTTGGCGTGATTTGCTGGCCAATGGATCCATTGTTCTTTTAACAGGGTCATTTCTGATTGGCGCGATCACCGGTGGCAAGGGAATGCAAATGATTGCACCTTTCATCGTTACGCCATTCACTGGCATATTGTGCCTGTTCCTGCTGGACATGGGGCTTTCTGCGGGACGCAGCCTGATCCGCAACCGCGATAAGTTATCGATCGGTCTTTTCGCCTTTGGTTTGGTCATGCCCTTATTAGGCGCATTCATGGCATGGGCCGCAGGCGCGTTGATCGGATTGCCTCAAGGAAGTCTGTTTCTTTTCATGGTTCTCTCTGCATCAGCATCCTATATAGCGGTGCCCGCAGCCATGAAGATTGCCTTGCCCAAGGCAGA